>NZ_CALGPS010000054.1 GCF_937959425.1 uncultured Dialister sp. | reverse complement strand
ATATAAAATATGGGCTGTGAAAAAATGATTTACATTTTTTCACAGCCCCTTTTTTATGGCACATAGGGCACTTCCCCCGGTTTTACCAGTCCCAGGTCGTCCCGTGCCTTTTTTTCCAGTTTAGCAGGATCCTCCAGGTCCGCCTTCTTTGTTTCCAGATCCTCTTTTTCCTTCAGCAGCCGGTCCCTTTCCTGGTAAAGCTCCGCTTCCTGCTGTCTGACCTGCACATAGTGGTAAACGTTCTGCACCACCACGAAGGCGGTAATCAGGATGACCACCACGAAGATGATGCGAAGCGTGGGACTTGTGGGGAAAAGGCGCTTCAGGAAAGGCGCTTTTTTCTTTTTAGCCATGAGCTTCCTTCGGCTCCTTTCCCAATACCCGGTTCACGAATTTATAAATGGCCGGTTCCGCCGCAAGGGCTGCCTGGTATTCATCTTCCGCTTTGGCAGCGGCGAAGCCGTAGTCCAGCCAGGTCTTTACGTCCTGCCAGCGCTTGGGATCGTTATAAAGCACTACGATGATGAGCTGTCCGTCCCTTTCTGCCGAAGCCACCAGACAGTCGCCGGCGGCTTCGGTCATGCCGGTTTTGATGCCGTTGGCGCCGGCGTAACCGCTGGAGAGGAATTCATTCCGGTTCACTACATTCCTGTAAATGCCATTTCGGTAGGTCATAGGATAGGTTTTTCTCTTCACAATATCCCGGAATGCAGGATTCTTCATGGCGTAGGCTGCAATTTTTGCCATATCCTCGGCGGTGGTGTAATGGTTGGGATTCGTAAGGCCGTTTGGATTGGCGAAATGGGAGTTCTTTGCGCCGATGGCAGCGGCCTTTTCGTTCATCATTTCAATAAAACGGTCATAGGAACCTCCCACCGTTTCTGCCGCAGCTACGGCGGAATCATTGCCGGAAACAAGCATCATGCCGTAGAGCATCTGGTGCAGGGTCAGGGGCATGTCGGGACGGATGCCAAGGTTCGTGCCGTCCTGCTTCATGGCCCTTGGTGTAATCACCGCGTTCTGTTCCAGTTTGTCCTTTCCTTCTTCCAGCGCAATGATACAGGTGAGGATTTTTGTGGTGCTGGCAGGATAGGATTTCAGATTTCCTTCCTTGTCAGCCAGCATTTCTCCCGTATTGCCGTCAATGAGGGCGGCGGACACGGCTCCCGTTTCCGGCGGAGGAGGCAGTTCCTGTTTTTTCGGCGGCTCCGGGGTAATGAGAGCCAGAATGCCGAAAGCAATGCCTGCAAATACAACCGCCAGTACGAGAAGAGCCAATAATTTCTTCATAATTTAAGTGATACAATCCTTTCTATCAGCCTGCTTCCGGAATGGCACCTGTCTCAGTTTCATCGCCGGTGCCATTCTTTTCCGCTGCCTTTGCTTTCTTTTCTAGGGAAGCGCTGATTAAATCGTTATCGGATTTCATTCTTGTATTTTTATTCAATGCAAGGAATCAGTCGACGCGAATAGCGAGCTATTTAAGGAGACTGATGACGCAGCATTGGATAAAAATACATATGAAATTCGATTCTGCGAATTAATCAGTGCTTCCCTAATTTCTCCCTGCGGGAGTCAATGTCAAAATCACTTTTCACCGCTTCGCCCCGGTCTTTGGCAATGCCTTTGTTCAGGTTTGCCACATAGAGCTTTCCGTCTTCCGAAGAAGAGAGACTGTACACCGCCGTATTCCCGCAGTAAATGGTGTCGTCTTCAATGACCGCGTCCGGCACATTTCCTTTATGGTACAGCTTATCCAGCTTCCCTGCAGTCAGGTAGGTCCTTTCCTTATCCGTGTACCGGCCGGATGCCGCAGGCTGGAATGTCTTTTCCCCGTTCACCAGGATCCAGCCGTCCTTCACATCCACATGGCCGCCGGAATAGGCTTTCATCCATTTCAGGTTCTTATTGATACGGTCGCTGGTTTTCGGATGGTTGCCGGGAGCCAGCACCGCCTTAATGCCGGAAGGAGAGCTTTCGCCGTACTTGTCCTTCAGCACCTGCATGGAAGCCGCTCCGCCGCCGGGATTATATCCTGCTTCCACCAGGTACTGGAAACCCAGGTCATCCGCTTCCTTTTCCTGGTCCTTGGTGAATACTGCGTTGGACACGTAGTTGGCCGCAATATTGCCAAGGAGGTATTCTCCGTAGGATGCATCGCTTCCCAGATAGATATCCAGAGCCGTAATGAGCCCCACACTCTTCTTCACGCCGTTTACATTATGCCGTTTCTCGCCGTGGGAGATTTCATGGGCCATGACGTAAGCCAGTTCATCATCGTCAAAGGCATCCAGGGAGCCCTTGTTCACGCAGAGCACGCCGCCCAGACTCATGAACGCATTGATATCCTCACTGGGAGACACATACACATTGTAATTTCTCTCCACCGCCCCGGTACTGCGTATATTGTCATAAATGGTCTGCACCCGGTTGTCCGCTTCCGCCGACTCATAGACGCCGGTCTGCTGCTGGCACTGGTCCAGAAGCTGCAGCCCCGCCTTGTCATCCATGCGGGTATAGTAGCTGGAAATAAAGAGAAGCGCCGCTGCTCCATAGAGAATCTTCTGGGTGGTGGTAGCCGCTTCCACCGTCAGGGGCGTAACCGTTCCTGTAAGGCATACAGCCGCCAGCACAGCTGCCGTCAATTTCTTCTTCCAATTCCTCATGTTCTTACCTCCCGTCCAGGAACACCGATTGATTTGATATATTGTACCATGTTTGGGAAGAAAGTGGATAGTTTCCTGTCCGGCATAGCTCCATTGCGCTTCACCTCTACAGGAAACTTTTCGCAAACAGTTTCCTGTCCGGCCTGTCGCCATTGTGTCTCACCTCAACAGGAAACTTTTCGCAAACAGTTTCCTGTCCGGCATGACTCCATTGTCCACCACCTCAATAGGAAACCTTTCGCAAATAGTTTCCTACTCGGCTTGAATCCACTGCGCTTCATCTCAACAGGAGACTTTTCGCAAATAGTTTCCTACTCGGCATGACTCCATTGTATTTCACCTCAATAGGAAACTTTTCGCCCATAGTTTCCTGTCCGGCTTGTCGCCATTGTACTTCATCTCAGTAGGAAACTTTTCGCCCATAGTTTCCTGTCCGGCTTGACTCCATTGCGCTTCACCTCAATAGGAAACCTTTCGCAAACAGTTTCCTATCCGGCATAGCTCCATTATGTCCCACCTCAATAGGAAACCTTTCGCAAACAGTTTCCTGTCCGGCCTGTCGCCATTGTGTCTCACCTCAACAGGAAACTTTTCGCAAACAGTTTCCTGTCCGGCTTGTCGCCATTGTGTCTCACCTCAACAGGAAACTTTTCGCCCATAGTTTCCTGCCCGGCATGACTCCATTGTCCCCCGCCTCAATAGGAAACCTTTCGCCCATAGTTTCCCGTCCGGCATGACTCCATTGCGCTTCATCTCAGTAGGAAACCTTTCGCAAATAGTTTCCTACTCGGCTTGAATCCACTGCGCTTCATCTCAACAGGAGACTTTTCGCAAATAGTTTCCTACTCGGCATGACTCCATTGTATTTCACCTCAATAGGAAACTTTTCGCCCATAGTTTCCTGTCCGGCTTGTCGCCATTGTACTTCATCTCAGTAGGAAACTTTTCGCCCATAGTTTCCTGTCCGGCTTGACTCCATTGCGCTTCACCTCAATAGGAAACTTTTCGCCCATAGTTTCCTGTCCGGCATGATTCCATTGTCCCCCACCTCAATAGGAAACCTTTCGCAAACAGTTTCCTGTCCGACATAGTTCCATTGTCTCCCACCTCAACAGGAAACTTTTCGCAAACAGTTTCCTGTCCGGCATGACTCCATTGTCCCCCACCTCAATAGGAAACCTTTCGCAAACAGTTTCCTGTCCGACATAGTTCCATTGTCTCCCACCTCAACAGGAAACTTTTCGCAAACAGTTTCCTGTCCGGCATGACTCCATTGTCCCCCACCTCAATAGGAAACCTTTCGCAAACAGTTTCCTGTCCGACA
>NZ_CALGPS010000053.1 GCF_937959425.1 uncultured Dialister sp. | reverse complement strand
CCCTTTGGTGGCTGGCGCCACCACCTTTACCCAAAGGGAAGCATGTCACTGGATTTTCGGGTCGCTGTGCTCCCCTACAAATCCAGTTCCTTTGCCACCCCGCAAGCGGGGGCACAACAACCCGCTTTCAGCATAGTGCAACTTTTGATTCTACAAAGAAACATAGAGAGGCCCCATTCTCCCCCCTGAATAGGGGGGGGGGAGTCCGGCGCAGCCGGATAGGGGGTGGCCACGCCAGTGGCCAATTCAGCAGAATGCTTAGTGTGATTTATGTAGCAGGAGGGTAATCCCGTAACGCAGGCTCCTTTCTCAGAAAGGAGCTGGGCGAAGCCCTGAGGATAGGTCTGAATAATGCATTCTGTACTTATGAGTCACATAAGGCCCCTGCGGGGCCTCGGATTTTCTTTGAAAATCCGCTATCCTCCGTCGCCTGACGGCGACACCCCCTTCCAGAGGAAGGGGGCTTTGGCACTACGGCTTGTACCTCCGCTCGAAATGACGGGGAGCCATAGTGGCACATTGCAAGTCCGGTAACGCTGACTTTATATTCATAGCCGCCAAAGGCGGCTATCCACAACCCTCAGCAGCGGAGCTGCTGTTAAACCTAAGAACCCTTGGGCCCGGAGGGCCCATCAATCTTAAGAACCTTTCAGGCTCTACAGTCGTATTTCTCTTGAAATCATATATAATTTTTGCTATGATACATGGTGATTTGATTTCGTCAATCTTTCCGTGTTCCTGTTTCGGGAATAGGGAATATCCTTGGAATAAAATGATTATCAGCTGAAAGATTTCTTTGATTTTTAAGTAACAGGAGTGATTCCTTTTGGAAAAATTAGTGATTCATGGCGGCCGTCCTCTTCATGGACATGTCCGCGTTTCCAGTGCGAAAAATGCGGTTCTTCCTATCATCGTAGCCACCCTTCTTCCGAACACCCCGGCATCCATTGTGGATGCGCCGAATCTGGATGATGTGACCACCATCTGCAGTGTTTTGGAGTCTCTGGGCGTGAAGGTGAAGCGGGAAGACAATGTCCTTACCTTTGATGCATCCATGCTGGACAAGACGGAAGCTTCCTATGAGCTTATGAGCAAAATGAGGGCTTCTTTCCTCATCATGGGTCCGCTCCTTGCCAAAATGGGCCATGCGAAGATTGCGCTCCCCGGAGGCTGCATGATCGGCAGCCGTCCCATCGATCTTCATCTCAAGGCTTTTGAGGCCATGGGGGCTGAAATCAATGTGGGCAACGGGTTTGTGGAAGGCTATGCGCCCCACGGACTGAAGGGAACCACCATTTATCTCGATTTCCCAAGCGTAGGGGCTACGGAAAATATCCTCATGGCTGCTGCTACGGCGGAAGGCCGTACCATCATTGAAAATGCGGCAGAGGAACCGGAAATCGTAGATCTTGTCACTTTCCTGAACTCCATGGGCGCCAATATCAAAGGCGCCGGCACCAATATCATCCGTGTGGAAGGGGTGAAGGAGCTGGAGGGCGTTTCTCACACTGTCATTCCGGACCGTATCGAAGCGGGCACTTTCATGATCGGCGCAGCCATGGTAGGCGGCGACGTGGTGATTGACAATGTGCTTACGGAACACCTGAAGCCCCTTCTGGCCAAGCTGAACGAAGCAGGGGTGAAGGTGATTAAGGATATCGACAGCGTCCGTGTCATCAGCGACGGCCATATCCGTTCCACCGACATCAAGACCCTTCCTTATCCCGGATTCCCCACAGACCTGCAGGCCCAGTTCATGGCCCTCATGACCATCGGCAACGGCATCAGCAAGATTACGGAAACGGTATTTGAAAACCGTTTCATGCATGTAGGGGAACTGCAGCGCATGGGTGCTTCCATCCAGGTGGAGGGCAGATGCGCCATTGTCCAGGGAGTGCCTTTCCTGAACGGTGCTTTCGTAAGAGCCACGGACCTTCGCGCCGGGGCCGCCCTCACCATTGCAGGCCTGGCAGCCCACGGGGAAACGGAAGTAGGGGAACTTCACCATATTGACCGTGGATATGATCATCTTGTAGAAAAACTGCAGGGGTTAGGAGCGGACATTGTCAGAGTCGACAGGGATTAAACAGTCATCCTCCCAATTTTCCGTCCCCTCAGGGCAGAATTCTCTCATCGACTGGATCGGCTCCCTGGGGTCGGAAGATATCGGCGTGGATATCGGAACGTCGAATATCGTTCTTTTCGTCAAACACAAGGGCCTCGTATTTCCGGAAGCCTCTGTCATTGCCAAAAACAGGATCACCGGGGAATATTTTGCCTATGGCACAAAGGCGGAGGAAATGGAAGGTAAAGCGCCGCCTGAAATCGTCATCAGCCGGCCCATGAAGGAAAGCTCCATTGTGGACTACAGCGGCACCGCCTATCTTTTAAACTCCATCGTGAACCGGTCCTACCTAAAGGGCATGTTCTTCCATCCAAGGCTCATTATGTGCGTGCCCAAGGGCATCAACAGCGTGCAGAGGAGGGCCCTTCTGGAAGCGGCAGTAGCCGTAGGCGCCAGAAAGACGGTTCTCATAGACCAGCCCCTGGCAGCCATGCTGGGCATGGGACTGGAAGAGCACCAGAAGGAAGGCACCATGATCGTGGATATAGGCGGCGGCTCCACCAAGATTTCCGTCCTGTCCAAACAGGGCATCGTGGTGAGCCACTTCTCCAGAGAATCGGGAAACAGCATGGACATGGCCGTCCTTACTGCCATTCGGAACAAGTACCATATCCGCGTGGGCCGCAAAGAGGCGGAAAGCCTTAAAATCGCCCTGGGCGCATCCTGGGACCTGGACAGCCAGCCCAGAATTGCTGAAACCTGCGGCCTCTCCATCGTCTCCGGCCTGCCGGTGAAGATGGCAGTCACCAGTGAAGACATAGCAGGAGCGCTGAATCCCATCCTTTATAAAATCTTCACCCACATCCGTGACGTACTCCAGCGCACCCCGCCGGCCCTCCTGGCATCCATCAGGGAAAACGGCATCATGATGGTAGGCGGAGGCTCCCAGCTTCGGGGACTGGCCGACCTCATCACCAGAGTCATAGGGGTCCCTGCAAAAGTGGCAGACCGCCCCTCCTACGTCAACGCCGTAGGAGCAGGCTCCGCATTAAACTATATCAACTCCTTCAGAGACTCCCTTCAGGATCTCCATTGAAATCAATACACCATGAAAAGTACGGCTTGGGGAAACCGGCTGTACTTTTTTTGTGGGAAAATAGCGGGCTGGTGAGATAGTGAGCTAGTGGCTGGGATCGAAGATCGGGATCGAGGATCGGGGGCCGCCTGCGGCGGCAGGTGGTGGGCGCCCTTCCAAAAGAGGGGGCGCCAGTTTGTATAAAACCTTTACAACCGCCCTGGCGGGCGAGGGGAAAACAAGCCAACCGCGCCTGCGGCGCGAGGAAATGCGGCACCCCCTTTGGTGCCTTACGGCACCACCTTTCCCCCGCTAAAGCGGGGGCACTATGGACGCTGTGCTTCGCCCGACTTGCACATCCTATGCAGGATGTGCACAGTGTCCCTATGGACGCTCAGCATTGTGCTACATGACTCTACAGGAAAGTGTAGAGAGGTTTATTCTGCCCCCTGAATAGGGGTGGCAAGGGAACTGGATTCGTAGGGAGCTGAAGGCGACTGAGAATCCAGTGACACGCTTCCCTTTGGGGAAGTCCGGCAAAGCCGGATAGGGGGTGGCCACGCCAGTGGCCAATTCAGCAGAATGCTTAGCGTGACTTAAGCAGCGGGAGGGTAATCCCGTAACGCTGACTTCATAATCATTGCCGCCAAAGGCGGCAATCCACAACCCTCGGCGCCACAGGCGCCGTCAAACCTAAGAACCCTTGG
>NZ_CALGPS010000052.1 GCF_937959425.1 uncultured Dialister sp. | reverse complement strand
AATGTCATGTTTATTAATAGGAATCTAATTTACACAAGGAATTTTACACCCTCTTTATGGGCAGGCTATAGGCCAACTTCGACTGACTTGCACATTCTCTGCAGAATGTGCACAACCCGTGGAAATGCACCCCTATCCCCGCCTGCGGCGGTACTTCTCCACGGTGGGGGAAGTTTGCTCTACACTTACCCTTGGTTTCATACGTTATGAATAACATTCCGGTGATTAGCCACCTCCGGTGGCTTCTCCCCCTTTGGTGCCTACGGCACCACCTTCCCCCCGCTGTGCGGTGGGACTACAACCCGTGCTTAATGTAGAGCAACTTTTGAGAAAAATGATTCGCGGAGCTTTATTGTGCCACCGCTTGCGGGGGAAAGGTGGTGCGTTAGCACCAAAAGGGGTGCATTTCCTCGCGCCAAAGGCGCGGTTGGCCTGTTTTCTTTCGCCTGCAGGGCGGTTGTAAAGGTTTTATTCATACTGGCGGCGGAGCCACCCACCACAACCCTCACGGCCAAAGGCCGTGTCAAACCTGAGAGCCCTCACACCCGCCAGGGGAGTGTCCATATGCCCCTCTGCGCCGAAGGCGCAGGCCCCTACGGGAATACAGCCGCCCCGCCGACTGGTATTTACTGTCATCTGCCTCACTTACTACATGTACCGAGATCCTTCGCTGCGCTCAGGATGACCGGTGGAAGGCGGGGCTTCCCGATCCCGATCCCGATTTCGATCCCGATCTCGACCCCGATCCTAATCTCGCCCCCATCCACCAGCCTCTTATTTATTCTCTAACCTTTATCTCCCATATATCTTCAAAGTCAATCTTTTTCCCTTCCAGGCAGAGGCGGCGTCCGATGCTGTCCACCATTTCCAGGGTGCCCTGCAGGGTGCGGTAGCTGTCTCGGTCGTAGAATGTAATTTCCAGCGCGGTTCCTTTTTTCAGACGCCCCACGATGCTGTCCAGCATGGCGGCCCGGTCTTCGGAGAGGGGTCTTTTTTTATCTTTTTCCCGTCCTGCTTCCCGAATGAGGCTGCCGTAGCCGGCAAGGCCGTCGAAGGGAAGGAACTGGCGGGCTCTCTGTTTATCACTCATGGTGTCCTCCTACCATTTCATTCCGGCTGCGCAGGGTGGCTTTGGGGAAATAGTCAATGCCTCGGAGCAGCGCGTTTTTTCCATATTTCCTTTTGATTTCCAGCATGACCATTTCCACTTTTTTCTGCCTTTCTTCTTCTTCCGGGGAGCGGAAGAGGGAAACAGGGCGGGGTACATTGTCTGCAGGCACCGTGTCTTCCAGGCTGAGGCGGAGGGTACGTATGCCAAGGCCGGGGATGGTTTTGTCCCGGTATAGCTTTTCAAAGGCCTGCCATATGTCTTCCGGCACGTCGGTAGGATCGGCCAGTTTCCTGCTGCCGCCGCTCCCCTTCCTGCCCCGTCCGGAGTAGCCTACGTAGAGAGCAATGCCTCCGGCGGTGAGTCTTTTTTCCAGAAGTTCCTGGATCAGGAGTTCCGCCATTTCATAGAGGAGTATCTGCCCTTCTTCATAGGTATAGTCTTCAAAAAGCACCTGTCCCGTGCTGATGGACCGTTTTTCCGGCCGGTAGGCATGGATGTCCTCCAGTGTGCAGGGCTCCCGGCCGTGGGCATGGTCGATGAGGTACTTCGCATTGATGCCGAATTCTCTGTACAGTGTCTTTTCCGGCAGCAGGGTAACGCCATGGAGGTCGTAGACTCCGTATTTCTCCAGTCTGCGGGCGATGCCCTTTCCTATGTTCCATATGTCCGTAATGGGCCGGTGGTGCCACATTTTTTCCCGGAAAAGTTTCTCGTCCAGGTAGGCAATGTGCTCCGGCAGGTGTTTGGCCAGTATATCCATGCCGATTTTCGCCAGAAACAGGTTGGTCCCCACCCCCGCCGTGGCGCAGATGCCGGTGCGCTCATACACCGCTTCCATCATCATGGAGGCAATGCCCATGCCGTCTCTCCGGTAGAGGTCCAGGTAGGGCGTCACATGGACGAAGCATTCGTCTATGGAATAGGCATACACGTCTTCTTTGGCGAAGAAGCGGAGATAGGTATTGTAAATGTCGGCAGAAACGGTCATGTAAAGTTTCATCCGCGGCGGCGCAATCATATAGGGCAGGGACGGCGGGATTTCAAAAATCCGGCAGCGGTTCTTCACCCCCTTCGCCTTCAGTCCGGGACTTACCGCCAGACAGAGGGCCCCGGGGCCCCGGGTGGGATCTGCCACCACCAGGTCCGTGGTAAAGGGATCCAGCCCCCTGGCCGCGCACTCCACGGAAGCATAAAAGCTTTTCAGGTCTATACACATATATATCCGCTCTTTCATGGCTCCTCCATCAAACTTATTTTTGTGAAATATTCGTTCTGTAATTATTATAGAATGCTCGTTTGGTAAGTACAATGGAACACCGGATTAGAAATGAGTGCGAAGAAAAGGTTCAGAGGGTTCCCCACCCCATTTATTGTCCCACTGTGGAGGCCCTGCATAGGACCTCCAAGTCAGCCGAAGTTGGCCTCCAGCCTGCCCATTAAGAGGCCATCCTTTCAACCGGCTGACCGATTTGTGCGGGGGCACAATAAAGCTCCGTATGACATTCCGCTTATATTATAAGTGACTCTACATTAAGCACGGGTTGTTGTCCCACCGCTTGCGGGGGGAAGGTGGTGCGTCAGCACCAAAGGGGGCGGGCCCGCAGGGCCTGTGGGGAGAGAAAAGGTTCTTAAGTTTGACCGGCCTTTGGACACTCCTGCGGCGTGAGGGTTCAAAAGGTTCAAAAGGTTCTTAGGTTTGACGGCGGCTCCGCCGCCGAGGGTTGTGGATTGCCGCTGCGCGGCAATGAGTTTATAATGCCGCCTACGGCGGCGAAAACCGAACAACCGGGCCTGCGGCCCGGTTGTTCGGTTTTTTCCCTCGCCCGCAAGGGCAGTTGGCATGTTTTCCCACGGGCGAAGCCCGGTTGTAAAGGTTTTATAAAAAGAGGGCTCCCCAAATCATTTGAAGGAGCCCCACCACCCTCACGGCCAAAGGCCGTGTCAGTCGAGTAGACGGAATCAGATTACTCTGTCCGCCCCTCACAGA
>NZ_CALGPS010000051.1 GCF_937959425.1 uncultured Dialister sp. | reverse complement strand
TGGCTAATCACCGGAATGTTATTCATAACGTATGAAACCAAGGGTAAGTGTAGAGTAGACTTCCCCCACCGGGTGGAAGTACCGCCGCAGGCGGGGATAGGGGTGCATTTCCACGGGCTGTGCACATTCTGCAGAGAATGTGCAAGTCAGTCGAAGTTGGCCCATAGCCTGCCCATAAGGGCCTTCCTTTTAGTCGACTGACCGTTAGGCCCGGTTGTTCGGTTTTCGCCGCCGCAGGCGGCATTATAAACTAATCGCCCGCAGGGCGATACCACAACCCTCAGGCCGCAGGCCTGTCAAACCTAAGAACCCTCCGGCCAAAGGCCGGTCAAACTTAAGAACCCTCACGCCCCAAAGGGCCGTCAACCCTCAACCCACAGGCTGCCCGGCGAATGCCTGGGCCAGAAGCTCTGCTCTGGTAGACACGCGGTACTTTGTCATGAGCTGGCCCACGTGGTAGCGCACGGTGCGGGGCGAGATGTCCAGAGCTTTTCCGATTTCACGGTAGGTCTTTCCTTCGGACAGGAGCTGGAGCACCAGTTTCTGCCGGGGAGAAAGGCCGGTGGTTCCCTGAAATTTCTTTTCCGCTGCCAGCTGGTGCACGTACTCGTAGTTTGCCCGGCCGGCGGTCCTGGGGAAGCGGGCTTCTTTCTGCATGAGGGTCCAGGGGTTGGAGGTGTGGATGTGAGCTGCTTTCAGCATATCTCCTTCCGCTACGAAGACCATGGTGCAGCGCTGCTTCTCTGCAATGAGGAGGCCGCTTTTGGGGTCCGTGGAGAGGGGCACTTCGCAGACCACGATGTACACATCCTCTGTGACGGCAAAGGCCGTAAATTTTCCTTTCCCCACGCGAATCAGGGGCACTTCCTTCATGTCCCGCTGGTGGCTGAAGGCGGTGAGGGCATCCTTTTTGGACAGATAGATTTCGCCGGGAGCGGCGCCGATCCAGCTGAAATTTTCATCTGCCAGAAATGACGCAAAGTCCCGGGGATGGATTTTCTTTTCGTAGAAATCGTGAAACCGCTCCCGCGCCAGCTTTACTGCCTTCGCTTTGAGCCGCTCTGCCCTCTTCGTGTCCATGAAGCCACCTTCCTTAGAATTTTTTCTTGATTGTATTATAACATAGGGACCGCCTGGCGGCCCCGGGTTCAGAGGGGTCAATGTAGAGAAGGTTCTTAGGTTGTGCGCCAGTTCGGCGTGTATAGTATAGTCTGGTGAAAG
>NZ_CALGPS010000050.1 GCF_937959425.1 uncultured Dialister sp. | reverse complement strand
AAATGTCATGTTTATTAATAGGAATCTAATTTACACAAGGAATTTTACACCCTCTCGTCTATCCTTCTACCCCTGCTCTTCTCAGAAATTCTTCTTCATTAATGACGGGGATATTCTTCGCTCTGGCCTTTTCCAGTTTGCTCCCTGCATCCTCTCCTGCCACCACCAGGGTGGTTTTGTTGGTAATGGAGGACTGGGTGTCTCCGCCCTGCTGTTTGATGAGTTCTCCTGCTTCTCTTCTTCCCATGGCGGAGAGTTTTCCTGTGAGAACCACCATTTCTCCGGCGAAGGCCTGGCCGGCAGGGGTTTCTTTGACTTCTTCCATGAGGACGCCGGCATCTTTGAGTTTGTTGATAACTGCCAGGTTCTTTACATCATGGAGGTAGTCGTAAAGGCTTTTGGCAATGACTTTGCCTATGCCTTCGGTTTCCTGGATTTCTTCGGCGGAGGCGGCGATGAGGGCGTCCATGGTGTGGAAGCGGGCGGTGACGAGTTCGGCGCCCTTGGCGCCCAGGAATCGGATGCCCAGACCGAAGAGGAGTTTGGCCAGGCCTCTTCCTTTGCTGTCATTAATGGCAGCTGCCAGGTTGGAGGCGCTTTTTTCGCCCATGCGCTCCATCTGTTCCAGGTCTTCCTGTTTCAAACGGTACAGATCGCCGGGGTCTTCTGCCAGCCGGACGGCCAGGAGGCCGTCCACCACTGAGGGGCCCATGCCTTCGATGTCCATGGCGTCCCTTGAGGCGAAGTGGATCAGTTTTTCACGGACCACGCCGCCGCAGTTTGGATTGGTGCAGCGGTAGGCCGCTTCTCCTTCGATGCGGTGCACCGGCTCTCCGCAGATAGGGCAGGCAGCCGGCATTTCGAAGATTTCTTCTTTCCCCGTGCGTTTATTCTTGAGGACTGTGGAAATTTCAGGAATGATTTCCCCTGCTTTGTAAATCATGACGTGGTCCCCTACGCGGATGTCCTTTTCATGGATGAAATCCATGTTGTGGAGGGTGGCCCGCTTCACCGTGGTGCCGGCCAGGTGGACAGGGGTGAGGTCGGCGGAGGGGGTGAGGACGCCGGTGCGGCCCATGGTGACGATGATTCGTTCCACTTTCGTTTCCGCTTCTTCCGGCGGGTACTTATAAGCCATCGCCCACTTGGGATCTTTCACCGTAGCCCCCAGTTGATTCTGCTGGGAAAAATCATTCACTTTGATGACCATACCATCGGTGTCATAGCCCAGGTCGTGGCGCTTCACTTCCCAATCATTGACCCCTTTGATGACCCCTTCGATGGAGTCCCATTTCCGGTAGTTCGGGTTCACCTGGAAATGGAATGCTTCCAGCTGCTTCAAGAGTTCTTCCTGGGAGTGGATTTCCAGTCCCTGGATGTCGCCTAAGGCATAGGCAAAGAAGGCCAGGTTACGGGAGGCGGTGACGTGGGGGTCCAGCTGGCGAAGGGAACCGGCTGCGGCGTTTCTGCAGTTGGCAAAGGGCATGAGGCCTGCTTCGTCCCTTTCTTCGTTAAGGGCGATGAAGCTTTTCCTCGGCATGTACACTTCGCCCCTCACTTCCATGTAGGGCGGCGCGTTTTCGATATAAAGGGGGATGGTGTGGATGGTCTTCACGTTGGCCGTCACGTCTTCCCCTACCCTTCCGTCGCCCCGGGTAAGGCCCTGCACCAGGCTGCCGTTTTCGTAGATAAGGTTCATGGAGAGGCCGTCGATTTTAAGTTCCGTAATGTATTCCACGGAAGTGACGCCCAGCCCTTCCTTTACCCGGCGGTCAAAGTCCCGGAGTTCATCGGCGCTGAAGGCGTTGGCAAGGCTCAGCATAGGTTTCCGGAAACGGACTTTGCCAAAGTCGTCGGATGCCTTGCCCCCTACCCGCTGGGTAGGAGAGTCGGGGGTCACCAGTTCGGGATATTCCTTTTCCAAATCCACCAGCTGACGGTAGAGATGGTCGAATTCATAGTCCGTAATTTCCGGCGCATCCTTTACATAGTACAGGTAGCTGTGATGGCGGATTTCCTTCCGGAGCTCCTGTACCTTCTTTATGATTTCTTCCGATGCCATAG
This sequence comes from uncultured Dialister sp., assembly GCF_937959425.1. Taxonomy (GTDB): domain Bacteria; phylum Bacillota; class Negativicutes; order Veillonellales; family Dialisteraceae; genus Dialister. Next base: position 11,277 of record NZ_CALGPS010000050.1, on the reverse strand, counting down.
TTTTTCCTCTATTCTTCTTTTCTGATAGGAGCATAGGACACCATGAGCTGGCGCACCTTTCCCTGGAAATCCACTTTGATCATCATATTCTTGTCATTTCCCATGACAGCCACCACTTTGCCCTTGCCCCAGAGGTTATGGACAGCGGTGTCTCCCACCTGCCAGTCATAGCGGACTTTTACCGCCGCCTTTTTGGGCTTGTTCACCACGGCGGAGTCGGAGAGGGCATAGCGGCTTCTGCTTTCATTATGCCAGCGGCCGGCACTCTTGATGGTTTCCTTCTTTCTGTCTTCCCCTACCCTGTCCATAAGGTCCGGTGGGATTTCTTCCAGGAAGCGGCTGGCTGCGTAGGGCTTCATCTGGCCGTACATGGTACGCATATGGGCATTGCAGAGGTAAAGTTCCTTCTTGGCTCTGGTAATGGCTACGTAGCAGAGACGCCTTTCCTCTTCCAGCCTGGATTCTTCCATGAGGGAGCGGACGCCGGGGAAAATGCCTTCGTCCATGCCGGGCAGGAATACGATGGGGAATTCCAGTCCCTTGGCGCTGTGCATGGTCATCAGGGTCACCTTGTCGTCTGTTTCCTCATAGCCGTCCACATCGTTCACCAGGGCCACCTGTTCCAGGAATTCCGCCAGTCCCTCGCCGGGATGGGTGGTAATGAAATCCTTGGCTACGGAAAGAAGTTCGCCCAGGTTTTCTTCCCTGCTCTGGGCCTGGGGATCATCGCTTTCCTGCAGCTGCACCAGGTACTTCGTGTCGGTCAGGATTTTCTGGATCAGGTCGAAAATATTCATTTCCGTGGAAGCATTCAGGAAATCAAAAATCATGGCGCTGAAATTCTGGAGCTTCAGCTGGGCGGAGGCGGAAATGGAAGATCCTTCCACCGCCATAATGCCTTCAAACATGGACATGTCCCCGGCATTGGCATAGTCTGTGAGCTTCTGCACCGTAGTGGCGCCGATACCCCGCTTGGGCACATTGATAATACGGGTAAGGCTGATGTTGTCCCGGAAATTGTTGATAACTTTAAGGTAAGCCATAATGTCCCTGATTTCCGCCCGGTCATAGAACCTGGTGCCCCCTACCATGGTGTAGCCGATGCCCCGCTTCACCAGCGTTTCTTCCAGTACCCGGGACTGGGCGTTCATGCGGTAGAGCACCGCCATATTTCCATAGGGCTCATGGTCTTCATCATGCTTTTTCTTCATGGTATTCACAATGAATTCCGCTTCATTGTGCTCGTCCATGGCGGTGTACCACTTCAGGTGGGCGCCGCCCCGCTGCTCAGTCCAGAGCTTCTTGGACGGCCGGTCCGGGTTATTCTCAATCACCGCATTGGCAGCGTCCAGAATGGTCTGGGTGGAGCGGTAATTCTGTTCCAGCTTGATAATCTTCGCCTTGGGATAGTCGGACTTGAAATCCATGATATTCCGAAGGTCCGCCCCGCGCCAGGAATAGATGCTCTGGTCCGCATCCCCTACGGCGCAGATATTCTGCAGGCTCCCTGCAATGTACTTCGCCATAAGGTACTGGGCATGGTTCGTGTCCTGGTATTCGTCGATGAGGATGTAGTGGAAACGGTCCTGCCAGCGCTTCCGGATGGTTTCATTGGCCAGAAGGGCGGTGGTAATAAAGAGAAGGTCGTCGAAATCAAGGGCGTTATTCTGCTTCATGTGTTTATCATAAAGATCATACACATCCGCCACCTTCAGATTGTAGAAATTCGTCCCTGCCTGCTGGCGGAAAGCCTTCGGGCTCAGGAGTTTATTCTTTGCCGAGGAAATGGCGCTCTGGATAACCCGGGGCTGGAACTGCTTGTCATCCAGATTCAGCTCCTTCAGCACATTCTTCACCAGCTGCTTGGAATCATCGGAATCATAAATGGTGAACTTGTCGTTGTAAGGCGGATAATTGTTGATTTCCCGGCGCAGGAAACGGGCGCCGAAGGAATGGAAGGTATACATCCAGATCCTGTCCGCCGCCGGTCCTACCAGACCGTGGACCCGGTCCCGCATCTCCTTGGCCGCCTTATTGGTAAACGTAATGGCCAGAATCTCTCCGGGACGGATACCCAGGGAAAGCATGTAGGCAATGCGGCAGGTGAGAGCCTTCGTCTTGCCGGAACCGGCGCCGGCCATAATCAGTACCGGGCCTTCCACCTGTTTCACCGCCTCCAGCTGGCGGTCGTTCAATGTATGTAAAAAGTCTGTCATTCTTACTCCTTTGTTTGTTAGTGAGTTAGTTGGTTAGTGAGCAGTGGGCTAGTGAGCTAATGGCTGGTGAGCTAGTGGCTAGTGGCTAGTAGCTAGTGGCTGGCTAAAAAAGAAGAACTCATATATGACAGAGTCATGTATGAGTTCTTCCAGGGAAGCACTGATTCATTCATAGAGTCTGCTTTTATAAGAATAAAAGCAGACAGTGATTTAATCAGCGCTTCCCCGGAAATCAGCGTATACCGCCGATTTCCGGGATTTCATTATTCTCCATAAACCTTCAAGAGGAACGGAGCCACCTGTTTTTTACGGGACATGACCTTCGGCAGGTAAACCATGCCGTTTTCCGCCTTTTTGCCGAATGCTTTTTCAGCGGCTGCTTCTGCGCCTTCTGTGAACCAGAGGTAAGTGTCTTCAGTGAGGATATTAGTTACCATGAGGTAGGAGGCTTCGTAGTTCTTTTCTGCCTTTGTGGCTTCCAGAGCCTTCATGATATCCGCCTTCTTGGCATTGATCGGTTCTACGTCCATCACGGAAATCTGTCCGCAGGAGAAGGTTTTGCCGCCGGCTTCAAATTCCTTGGTATCGTTGTGAGCCAGTTTTTCTGCGGGGTAGTCGGAAATATCAGCGCCGGCCTTCAGCATGTCCATGCCGTACTTTTCATAATCCACGCCGGCGATTTCAGCCAGTTCCTTCACAGCCTTTTTATCTTCTTCCGTGCAGGTGGGAGAACGGAAGAGGACGGTGTCGGAAATAATGGCGGAGAGCATCATGCCTGCCACTTCTTTGGAAGGCTTCACGCCATTCTGTTTATAGAGACCGTAAATCACGGTGTTCACGCAGCCTACGGGACGGATAAGGATGAAAATGGGGCTTTCCGTTTCAAAATCGCCCAGGCGGTGATGGTCGATGAGTTCCAGCACTTCTGCATCCTTAATGCCGTCCACGCACTGTTTGGATTCATTGTGGTCCACAAGAATCAGTTTTGTCTTTTCATCTTCTTCGCTCTTTCTTGCCACATTGGTCAGAAGGACCGGTGCTTCCACCTTGAAATAATCAAGGGCAAACTTCGTTTCCTTATTCGGTTCCCCCGCCCTGGCAGCCACAGCGTCCATTCCCAGCTGTCTCTTCAGATAGGAATAGGAAATAGCAGCAGCAATGCTGTCGGTGTCCGGAGATTTATGTCCTGTTACAAATACTTTGCTCATTCTATCGCTCCTTTAAGTCCAATGATAAATGGGTTCATAATCGCTCCAATCATTATACCATATGAAGCAGAGGGTTCAAAGGGATGGGGAAAGGTTCTTAAGATGGATGCGCCCTTGGGGCGCAAGGGTTCTTAGGTTTGACAGCAGCTCCGCTGCTGAGGGTTGTGGTGGCGGCTGACGCCGCAGGTTGTGGTTGCAAAGGTTCTCAAGTTTGACCGGCCTATGGCCGGAGGGTTCTTAGGTTTGACGGCCCTGTGGGCCGAGGGTTGTGGATTGCCGCCTGCGGCGGCAATGATTATGAAGTAAGCGTTACGGGAATACCTTTTGTGTCACCAAGGGTACATGACGAAGTGCAAAAGCCTTCTTCCTCTGGAAGATGGGAGTCCTGCAGAGGACTTCCAAGTCGGGCTAATATTTGAGTATAGCCTGCACATAAAGCGAACACCTTAATGCCCGACGGTGTCGCCGCAGGCAACGGATGATAGCGGCCTTTCGCAGAAAGGCCGAGGCCCCATCGGGGCCTAAGATGTCTCATAGTGGCTTGGAGCTATCTTCCAGTGTTCCTCAGGGCTTCGCCCAGCTCCTTTCTGAAAAAGAAACTTTACGTTACGCTTCTCCTCCCGCCGCTTAAGTCCTGCTAAGCATGACTCGACGAATTGTCCGCTGCCAGAGAAAAACCCCGGCAGGCCGCCGGGGTTTTCTCTGTATTTCTATTATTTCTATTATTCAAACCGTTTCATTCTGTGGGTGAGTGCGCTGCTGCCGTAGAAGGAGTCGGCGTCCAGGTCTTCTTCAATGCGGAGGAGCTGGTTGTACTTGGCCACTCTTTCCGTACGTCCGGGGGCGCCGGTCTTGATCTGGCCTGCGTTCAGGGCTACTGCCACGTCGGCAATGGTGGTGTCGGCAGTTTCACCGCTGCGGTGGGAGATGACGGCGGTGTAGCCGCATCTCTGGGCCATCTGCACGGCTTCGAAGGTTTCGGTGAGTGTACCGATCTGGTTCAGTTTGATGAGGATGGAGTTGGCCACGCCCATGTGGATGCCTTTGGAGAGGCGTTTGGTGTTGGTTACGAAGAGGTCGTCCCCTACGAGCTGGACTTTTTTGCCCAGGGCATCGGTGAGTTTCTTCCAGCCTTCCCAGTCTTCTTCACCCAGTCCGTCTTCAATGGAGATAATGGGGTAGTCGTCGATGAGTTTTTCGTAGAAGGCAATCATTTCATCGGCGGTTTTAGCGGCATGGTCTCCTGCCAGGTGGTAGAGGCCGTCGCCTGCCAGGAGTTCGGAGGCTGCCACGTCGGTGGCAAGGACTACGTCTTTGCCTGCGGTGTAGCCTGCTTTTTCGATGGCTTCGCAGATGACTTCCATGGCTGCTTCGTTGGAAGGAAGGTCCGGTGCATAGCCTCCTTCGTCACCGACAGCGGTGGAGAGGCCTTTTTTCTTCAGTACGTCCTTCAGGGCATGGTAGATTTCAGCGCACATGCGCAGACCTTCGCGGAAGCTGGGAGCGCCTACGGGCATGATCATGCTTTCCTGGATGTCCACGTTGTTGTCTGCGTGGGCGCCGCCATTCATGATGTTCATCATAGGTACCGGCAGGTTATGGGCATTGACGCCGCCCAGGTACTGGTAGAGGGGAAGGCCGGCGGAAGCGGCTGCTGCATGGGCAGCTGCCAGGGATACGCCCAGAATGGCATTGGCACCAAGGCGGCTCTTGTTTTCCGTGCCGTCCAAGTTGATGAGGATATGGTCCAAGCCTCTCTGGTCGCTGGCGTCCCAGCCAAGCACGGCATCAGCGATTTCGCTGTTCACATTGTTTACCGCTTTCAGGACGCCTTTTCCGTTGTAGCGGCTCTTGTCGCCGTCACGGAGTTCGGTGGCTTCAAACATGCCGGTGGAGGCACCGGAGGGAACGGCGGCTCTGGCAAAGGTGCCGTCTTCCAGTGTCATTTCTACTTCAACTGTGGGGTTTCCCCGGGAATCCAGAATTTCTCTTGCATGTAAATCGGTAATTGCTGCCATGCTTTATTCCTCCTATGTATCAGGCTTTGCTGTAAATATCAATCATGGTTTCAGGCTTCAGGCTGGCGCCTCCGATGAGGGCACCGTCGATGTCTTTCTGTTTCAGGAAATGGGAAATATTGTCTCCGTTCACGGAGCCGCCGTAAAGGATGCGGACTTCTTCGGACGCTTTTTTACCTGCCGTTTCTTTCACGGTCTTACGGATGAAGGATGCGATTTCCTCCGCATCTTCGGGAGTGGCTGCCTTTCCGGATCCGATGGCCCAGATCGGTTCATAGGCAATGACCACTTTGGCCGCCTCTTCTTTGGAAAGTTCGAAGAGGGCGGTTCGGATTTCACTTCCGATTCTCTCTTCCGTCTGGCCTTCCTTTCTTTCCTCCCCCGTTTCCCCTACGCAGAGGATGGGAATCATGTCATGGGAAAGTACGGCTTTTACCTTGCGGGCCACCAATTCATCGCTTTCACCCAGGATCTGCCGTCTTTCGGAATGGCCGCAGATGACATAGCTGCAGCCCAGGTCCTTCAGCATGGGAGCGGAAATTTCGCCGGTGAAGGCGCCCTTGTCCTCGGGATACACGTTCTGGGCGCCCCAGAGAATGGATGACCGTTCCAAAAAGAAGCGGGTAATGGGAATGTCGGTGAAGGGCGGACAGAAGAGAAGTTCCACCCCTTCCTTTTTCTGTATCTTGAAGGATTTGAAGAATGATTCCGCCTCGGTGACGGTGAGGTTCATTTTCCAGTTTCCTGCAATCAGGGTTTTCCTCAAACAGAATCACTCCTTATCCGCCAGAACTGCCACGCCGGGAAGAACCATGCCTTCCAGCATTTCCAGGGAGGCACCGCCGCCGGTGGATACGTGGGAGAATTTATCTTCAATGCCCAGCTGGTCCACCACGGAAGCGGATTCGCCGCCGCCAATGACGGTGGTAGCATCAAGGTCTGCCATGGCTTCTGCAATGGCAAAGGTGCCTTTGGCAAAGGGTTTCATTTCAAATACGCCCATAGGACCGTTCCAGACTACGGTTTTCATCTTTTTCAGTGTTTCCACGTAAAGCTCAATGGTCTTGGGTCCGATATCCAGCGCCATCCAGGGGCTCTTGAATTCGGAAGCAGAGAGCACTTTCGTCTTTGCGTTTTCAGAGAAGGAGTCGCCGGCCATGAAATCCACGGGGAGCATGATTTCCGAACCCATTTCATGGGCTTTCTTCATCAGGTTTCTTGCCAGGTCGAAGCGGTCTCTATCCTGCAGGGACTGGCCCATGTCATAGCCCTGGGCCGCTACGAAGGTATTGGCCATGCCGCCGCCGATAAGGATGACATCCGCCTTTTCCATAAGGTTGGCAATGACCTGGATTTTGTCGCTGATTTTAGCGCCGCCGATGATGGCTGCAAAAGGTCTTTCCGGATGTTCGATGACACCGTCCAGGAAATCGATTTCCTTCTTCAAGAGAAGGCCGGATACCATGGGCATAAGCCTGCCAACACCTACCACGGAGGCATGGGTGCGGTGGGATACGCCGAAGGCATCGTTCACTGCCAGATCGCATCCATCGGCCAAAGCTTTAGCAAAGGCAGGATCATTCTTTTCTTCTTCTTTATGGAAACGGAGATTTTCCAGAAGGAGCACCTGTCCCGGCTTTAAGCTCTTCTTCATGGCAGAAGCCTTTTCTCCTACGCAGTCATCGGAGAAAAGCACTTCCTGATTCAGGATTTCGGACAGCCTTTTAGCAGCCGGTGCCAGGGACAGATCCTTCACTACGGCTCCCTTGGGCCGCCCCATATGACTTGCCAGCACCACCGCTGCTCCATGGTCCAGGAGATAGCGGATAGTGGGAATGGTCGCCCTGATGCGGCGGTCATCAAGAATATGGCCGTCCTTATCATGGGGCACATTATAGTCCACCCGGACATACACTGTTTTCCCTTCCGGTTTCAAATCATATACGGTCTGTTTATTCATAATCAAAGTCCTTTCGAAGCTACGTACTTAACAAGGTCGATAATTCTCATGGAATATCCCCATTCATTGTCGTACCAGGCAATGACTTTGACAAGGTTTCCTTCCATCACCATGGTGAGGAGGCTGTCCACCGTGGAGCTTACGTCGGTGGTGAGGAAATCGCTGGATACCAGCGGTTCGTCGGTGTAGGCCAGGATGCCCTTCAGTTCTCCTTCGGAAGCTTCCTTGAGGGCTGCATTCACTTCTTCCTTAGTGACAGTCTTGGAAAGTTCTACCACCAGGTCCACCAGGGAAACATCAGGAGTTGGAACGCGGATAGCCAGGCCGTTCAGTTTGCCCTTCAGTTCCGGAATGACAATGCCGATGGCTTTGGCAGCACCGGTGGAGGTGGGGATAATATTTTCAGCAGCCGCCCTGCCTCTTCTGGGGTCCTTCTTGTGGGCCTTTTCCAGAATGGCCTGGTCATTGGTGTAGGAATGGACTGTAGTCATAAGGCCCCGTTTGATATGGAACTTTTCATGGAGTACCTTCACCACCGGCGCCAGGCAGTTGGTGGTGCAGGATGCGTTGGAAATGATATTATCCTTTTCCGGATCATAGGTGTCTTCATTGACCCCCATGACAATGGTGGCATCGTCATCCTTGCCGGGAGCGGTAATGATGACTTTCTTTACTGTGCCTTTGATATGCTTGCCGGCGCTGACCTTATCCTTCAGTTTGCCTGTGGATTCTACCACGATTTCCACGCCATAGGCACTCCAGTCCAGGTGTTCCGGATCCCGGTCATGGAAAACATGGACCCTTTTCCCTTCAATGATCAGGTCGTCTCCGTCGATTTCCACCTTCTTGCCCAGACGGCCGTGTACGGAATCATACTTCAGGAGATAAGCAGCAGTCTCCACACCGCTGGGGTTATTGATGGCCACTACGTCCAGATCATCCCTGTCCAGCATGCCGCGGAATACCAGTCTGCCGATTCTGCCAAATCCGTTAATACCTACTTTTGTCATAATGTGAGTACCCTCCTGTGTTTGACTATGTACCTGTGAAAGCATGTATGGCTTACCTGCCTTCACTTATACCCTTTATGATTTCTTTTCCTGCCCCTTCATCGGTAATCAGTGTCCCCCGGACTCCGGCTCTGGCCATGGCCAGAATGGCATCCCCCTTGTGCCTGCCGCCGGCAGCGATCAATACATGGGGAATGGAGGAAATATCCTCCCTGGAAATGCCGGCGTTGTAAAGGCGGTAAAGGATTTTCCCATGAATGTCGGCATAAAAGCCCAGGGCTTCGCCGGATGCCTTTTCCTTTACAAGCCTTTCCCTCACATCCTTAGGGATTTCCAGCCACTTGGACCGGTCCTGCGGCACATCCACTCCGGTAACCAGGATATTCGTTTGACCAATCAGCTTTTCCACTTCCCGAAGCTGGGGAAGCTCATTTTTCACTTTCAGGAAAAGCTCAGGACTCAGACCGTCGGGGATATGAATGATGTGATACTCTCCGCCCAGCTTTTCCGCCATACGAGCCGCCACGAAATTAGGCAGGTATTCCACCCGGTTTCCGAAGCCCCCGCGGGCAGGGATCACATCCCCCTTCATATGGAGCGGCGGAAGAGCTTCCGCCATACCGGCAGTCACCGGACCGCCTCCTACGGCAATAACAAATCCGTCCCGAATGATACGAAGAAGGACCAGCGCTGCCTCCTGGCTGATTTCATTTCTCACCTCTAAGGATTCATCGGAATCCCCTCTCACCACGATAACCCTTTCCATGGAAAGAATACCCTGCAGCTTTTTTTCCATGTCCGAAAGCGCCGGACTTTTCTGGAAATAGGGAGCCAACGGCTCAATCAGCGATTCTCCCTTGGTAGTGAGGCTCATGCCGGAAGGACGCATAAAAAGAAGACCTGCCTCTTCCATTTTTTCAATGTGTCTGCGGACCACATTTTCGGAAAGCTTCGTCTGCATAGCCAGAAGATGCCTTCCCACCGGTCCCGTGTCATGAATCTGCCGAAGAATCTCATACCGCTCCTGGGCCTCTGCCATCATTTCAGGCAGGAGGAGCATCATTAAAGAATCTTCTTTCAACCATATCACTTCCATCCATTAAAAAGTGCGGAATCATGTCAAGTCTTTCCTTTTACAGTATATCACGCCGGCATTAATACTACAACATCTATCCAAAATTCCTGTAATATGCATACTCTATATTCAAAAAGTATACCAATAAAATTTCATGCCCCTCTTTTCCCTCGGATAGAAAATGTAAAAAAATCCATAAAATCGGGGTTGAAAGAAGATGCATGGGTCAACTGTCAAAAGTTTGATATAGAATACTCATATTGCTGTCACTTCCTATGATTTTTCTGTATGATTTTTTCCTGAACAACAGGGAAATATTTTCTCATATAAACCTGCCATCCCCACCAAAAACGGATATAATAAGGGCAGAAACATAGATTTCCAAAACAGGAGGAATCATTATGGCATGGAAAACAAAACTGACAGAACTATTATCCATTGATTACCCCATCATCCAGGGCGGCATGGCCTACATTTCCGACGGCGTCCTGGCCGCCGCCATGGCCCATGCAGGCTGCGCCGGCGTCATCGGCTCCGGCGGTTTTACCACCGACGAGGTAAGGGACAATGTCCGCCGGGCCAAGGACATTCTGGGCCCCAAAGGCATCTACGGCGTAAACCTCATGCTCCAGGCCCCCAACAAAGACGATGTAGCCCAGGTCATCTGCGATGAAAAAGTCCCCTTCGTCACCCTGGGTGCCGGAAACCCGGTGCCCTGGTTTGACGACCTCCACCATGCCGGCGTGAAATGCATTCCCGTGGTGCCCAATGTGAAACTGGCCAAACGGGTACAGGATGCCGGCGCCGACGCCCTGGTAGTAGAAGGCATGGAAGCCGGCGGCCACGACGGAAAGCTCACCCTCATGGCCCTTCTGGAAAACGTACTGCCGGACATTGAAATCCCCGTAGTCGCTGCCGGCGGCATCGTAGATGGAAGAGGCATTGCCGCCGCCCTCATCATGGGCGCCTCCGGCGTGCAGATGGGCACCCGCTTCCTCCTTGCCGAAGAATGCCGCCTCCACCCCAAAGCCAAAGAAGCCATCATCAAGGCAAAGGATACAGACTCCACCGTCACCGGCTTCACCACAGGAGACAGCGTGAGAGGCATTAAGAATGCCTTCTCTGAAAAATACCTGAAAGCCGAATACAGCGGCGCCCCGCTGGAAGAACTCATCGCCCTGGCCACCGGCACCACAAGGAAAGGGGCGGTGGAAGGAGACACGGAAAACGGCTTCGTCCTTGCCGGCATGTCCCTCACCCACCTCACAAGAATCCAGCCGGTGGAAGAAATCGTAGAAGAACTGGTTTCGGAGACGGAAAGAAGACTCTCCGGCGCTAAGGAATTGATTTGAATTTTATGCCCTCCGGGGCAGAAGGGGCGCGGCTGCGCCGCAGGTTGTGTAGAAAGGTTGTGTTCGCTGCCGCTCAAGGGGCAGGGCCAAAGGGTTCAAAGGGTTCAGAGGGGAAGGTTGACGGGGCCTACGGCCCCGAGGGTTCTTAAGGTTCTCAGGTTTGACAGACGCTCCGCGTCTGAGGGTTGTGGTATCGCCTTCGGCGATGAGTATGAAGTCAGCGTTACGTGCTTGCCTTCCCGCCCGCTCGTCAATCTGAGCGAAGCGAAGAATCTCGGTTCCCGCCGACATTGACTCCGACCAGCACACTAAATCAATTTTATACAAACTGGCGCCTTCTCTTTTTTTAAAGGCGCCCACCAGAACCTTCACGGCCGAAGGCCGTGTCAGTCGAGTAGACGGAATCAGATTACTCTGTCCGCCCCTCACAGAACCGTA
>NZ_CALGPS010000049.1 GCF_937959425.1 uncultured Dialister sp. | reverse complement strand
CTTCTTTCTTCTTTTCTTCGATTTCCTTTTCTTTCTTCTCCTCTTCAAACTCTCCGCTTTCTTCACCCTCATCCACCGCCTTCAGAAGCTCGTCCTTCAGGCTTTGGATATCCTCTGTATATTTGTGGGTAGCCGCATCCCAGAGGGTGTAGTCCAGCTTCTTCTTCATGTCATACATGGTGCCGCTGGTGGCCTGCTGGAAAAGGTACTGGGTATTGTCCATATCCGCAAAGATTTCTCCCACCCTGCCCTTATGCTTGAACTTGGACTTGCCCACCTTCACGAAGTACATGAAAGTGCCGATATGTGCTCTCAAATTGCCGATAGGGCTCTCTTTTTCATGTCCCTTATCAAAAAATCCCATGAATGTCTCCTTCTCCCTCGGGAAATAAACCTGTTCGAACAGTTGATTATGATTCTTTATTATAAATGATTTTTACCGTCCTGGCAAAAATCACCACAGAGCTTCATAGCCTCTTTCCACCATGGCCAGTCCCACGCCCATGGCCTTCATAAGCTCTGAAAGGCATGGCAGATCCCGCAGGAAACGGTCGGTCTGCGGATTTTCTTCTTCCAGAAGAATCCGGCTCTCTATGGAAGACTCTTTGGAAAGTTTCAATTCTTTCAAAAGCCTGTCACCGTCCACCATCACAAGATGGGTAAAGGAGCGGAGCACCGCTCCCAGAAGGGTATCCGAGGTTTCCGGTATTTCCAGCAGCCGCACCAGGAAACGGCTGTCGCCGGCCTCATCGGCCAGCATCATCACAGGCCGTCCGGTCTGCTGAAAACGGCTTCCCAGAAAGACCAGATCATCCGGAAGCACGCTTCCGAAAGGCGGCAGCACCTTCTGCTTCCGCACCCGGGCCCACAGGTCGTTTTTCAGAATTTTCTCTGCCCGAACCCCTTCCACCCGGCGGTACATGCCCCGGGGCAGGGTCATCCACATTTCACGGTGAGCCAGAAGCCATTCTCCCAGCACCTTGCAGTAAGGCTCCTCCGTGTCCCACGTCACCCCCATGCGGTTTACGTATTCCTTCTGGTAAAGGGTCTCCGGATGGGCGCTGTCCCTTTCAATCAGGGAGAGCAGCTCCCCTCTGGTATATTGGCCATAGAGAGGAAGCCCCCGATTCACAGGAAACAGGTGGGTACCGTGGAACAGATAGAAAGAAGACACCCCCAGAAGGACGCCCAGCCGCGAGAGTTCCGTAGAAACCCGGCTTTTCCCGGCGCCGTACCTTTCATTGGACGCGCCTGTAATAAGCACCGCCGCTTTCAGCATAAAGGGCGCCTCCCGGCCAAGAGCCTTCGCCACTGTAAGCCGGTTCAGCGACTCCTTCCAGGACCACAGACGAAGCATCCGGCAAAGAGGCTTTTCCTCCTCCGCCTCCGGCCTCATATCATACAAAGTGAGCATCCGTCCTGTCCTGTCCATGGAGGCAAGGGGAAACCGGCCCCACACCTCTGCCCGGCTGTCCTTCAGCACGATTTCCATATCCAGCGCCGAGCCCCTGGCAAAATTCCCCTGGGAAAGCACCGCCATGGTCTGCCGGCTGCCGTCCTCCGACGCCTTCTTCACCACCGTCCGGTACATGGACCAGTTATGATCAGTCTTCTGAATCTTGTCCGTATGAGACAAAAGCCAGGACCGCACCACTTCCTCATAGGCCTTCCCCGTATCGGATGTGATGCCATCTTTTTCTATATAATCCTTCGTAAAAAGGAGATCCGGATGCTCTGCATCCCTCTCCACCATGGCAAGCAGCTCCGCTTCCCTGTAAGCCATTATAACCACCTCGTTTTTCTTCATCTATCTTACCACATATATTGGGATAGTGTACTGGTGGACTAGTGAGCTGGTGAGCTAGATAATATGAAGTGACCTCACATTTGTAGCATCGTGGAATTTACCTGTATACTGTGGTTAGATAGAAATAAACATAGTATCGGGGATTACCGC
>NZ_CALGPS010000048.1 GCF_937959425.1 uncultured Dialister sp. | reverse complement strand
CTCCTTTATTTGGCTGCGATAATAAGAAATTCCGGTTTTGGGTTTGAAGTAAGTGATCACGATACCGCTCTTTAGGATTATGCAAATTGTCCCATTTTTCTTATTAAACTTGTATGTAGTGCCATTAGATGCTACAAAGCTGATGCAGTGTCTTTTATCGATGGTGTTTGCAAATTTAACGGCTTTAGCTTCATAAGCTTCTTTTGTATCACATTTCATTTGCGTGCCATGTCGGTTAAAGTGATCTGCTAATGTACGTCTGTTAAAAGCTTTAGCCCATGCATAATTAATGTGGCCGGTTGTTTTTCTATTATTTCCATGGCTGGTAGTATGATAACGATTACTTGCACCTTTAGACGACATGTCTTGATACCTTCTTTCTGCACTGGCTGCTCCATGGTTCATAGAAGTAGAAAGGTACCTGATTCTTGAATGCATCAATCAAAGGGAGTGGTAAAGAACCATAAACGACGATTCCCTTTGGATTTAATGCAGGAATCACTTTTTCTAAAAAGCAATACCATTCGCATTGTTCCCAGATTTCCTTAATAAAGCCATGTGTGCCTATGGACACGTACGTGTTAGAGGGAATGGCAGTAAGAAATTCCGGGATAAGTTCATCAACGCCACATCGAAGATTAGGAATCACAGGAATTCCGGATTTTCCAAAGAAATAGGTAAGTGAAAGATTATCATTTATTTGGCTCTTTTGCTTTACCATGGGCATATCAGAATGAATACTGAAATCGAATCCAATAATTCCTGCCGTACGTCTAAAGAAGTTGAGATATTTGGCAGGGTGGAGACGCACGCGATTAAAACTTGCATCTGGTGAATAGAAAGAGATAAAAGTATTTGATAGGTCTCCTCTATCATTGAGAGCCTTATCAAAAGGCATGATTTTATCGGGCAGGTTTTGCGAGACAAAAGCTGCCGGGAGAATTGGGTATTCTTCTACCTCTGTAAATTCTGCATTATCTACTAAGAATGCCTGAAATGAATCAGGAACTTGCCTCAGAGCTCGGGGCAGTACTTTTTTAATTTTCAAAATTTAGGACCTTTCCATCGGTTCCGGATACAGATATATTCTACGTTTGCTAAAGAACTTTTGTATCCTTTGAACTGATAATAATTAAACAGATAATATGTAAGCAATAAGATAAAAATCAATGGAACGACAATTGGTAGGCTGGCATCCCATCTGTTATAAAGCCATAGGCATCACCTTCTTTCCGGGAATTGGATATATTGCTTATTCGGAATATGGCGTAATTGTGTTTTGGCGGCTGCCATAGAAATCTGTGCAGACTCGCTGATTTTCAGGGCAGTCATTTCCCGGATTAGATATGAGGGAGCTAATAGTTCACCGGCGAAAACATCGGCCTGCCATTCAGGATCCTCATACACCTTAGGCCTTTCTTTATTATTTCCCTCCACCCGGCACAATGTGATATTCATTTCTTGATGAAACAGCAGGTGCCCTATTTCGTGTGCTATGGTAAAACGATCCCGCCCATTGCCGTTGCAGGCGCCCTTATATACATCTTCACGGATTCGGATAAGATGATGATCCGGATCCGTTTCTCCATGCTTATTTCCCATTTTTGATTTCTCGACGATTTCATAATTAAAATCAGGAATTAGCAGTGGCAGTATATTTTCCATAATTTCCACAATGGGAATATATAGGATATTTTCGTATCCCAATCGTTTTCTAAGTTTTCGGACGTAATGGCGGACATCAGAACGAGAAATAGGATCTGCTTTATACATTTTTCGTGCTTCCTTTCTTTAAAATTTGAGAAATGGCATCCCACTGCTCATCAGAAAGTTCATCAAAGGTACGCGCAAAGGATATGGCGTGTTCTTTTTGAAGTGAGGTAAGAGAGTCAAGAGATAAGGTCAATGAATTCTCTGTTTCAGCAATCGCTTTTGTGAATTCATTGACCTGTTCAGGCGTTAATTGGTAAAAGAGACAAATTTTACTGTTCCAGCTTGATGGCATTTTTTTCTTTCCGTTCTCTACAGCAGAAAGGAAAGAAGGGGAGACGTCTAATTTGTCAGACATATTTTTTAGTATTTCCCCGTTGTCGATACGCAGCTTTCTTAGAAATTTTCCTAATGATGTGAGCATATTGTGTTCCTCCTATAAAAGAAAGGCATTAAACCTTCCATGATTTATTATACACATATCAAATAAAAAATCAACCTACAGGTTCAAAGCAAACATAAAGAGGCAGTTTCTATTCCAATATATTAAGGAAGCACTGATTAATTTGCAGAATTGAATTTCATATGCATTTTTACCCAATGCTTTGTCATAAGTTTCCTTAAATAGCTCGCTATTTGTGTTGATGTATTCCTTGCATTGGATAAAAATGCAAGAATGAAATCCGATAACGATTTGATCAGCGTTTCCTTAATGTGGCAAGATATCTAAATTGGAACATCGAGGTAGGAAGTGCTATTTGTCTTTAGACATTAGCGGTAGATCAAATAATGTCTGGAGGAGGCCACCGCTGCCTCTTTGCCGTCTCCATGTGACATCCCCGGTCCTCCGTAGTAAAATAAGGACAAAGAATGATTGCAAAAGGAGGATTGCCATGTTTTGTATGAACTGCGGAAAACCGCTGCCTGATGGTTCCAGATTCTGCCCCCACTGCGGCACGCCGGTGCCGGCGGCCAAGGATTCTCCGGAAGGCCCTTCCCTGGATGATTTGATTCGGAAGGTGAAGGAAAAGCAGGGGACGGAGGGAAAAATCCATCCCATTTTCTGCTCCCCCGATGATGACAGTGATACCCTTCGCCCTTACCATGACGGGGAAAGGGGCGTCTATGCTTTTGACATGGATGGATTCCATTTTGAATATGATGAACGGCAGGTGGGATTCTACCGCCTCCTGAAGGCCATGATGGACGAAGCAAAAAACAGGGAAGAGCTGAAGCGCATTTACCTGGGAGAGGGGGATGTGAAGGGGCTGCTTCAATTTGTCTCTGATGAAAAGGCGGTACAGAAGCTCTTTGAAAGTGTGCTGAAAAAGGAGTCCTCCCTCCTCATGAGCCGTGGTATTTACGGTCTGGAATTCCGGAATTTCATGACCAGGGATACGACGGAAGGGGCGCCTTCTGCATTGGATGCCTGGCAGGATTTCATCGAATCCCTTCTGAAAAAGGTGGGAGACATTACAGGCAGTGCGGAGGCGGTAAGAAGGTACCGGGAGCTCCGCAAAGAGTACAGGGGACGGATTATAGGCGGCGGCTTCGGCATCGGCGGCGCCATTGAAGGCATGATTACCGCCGGCATTGCCAACTTGGTCATCGGCGCCGGCCATAGCCTTTTCAATGCTATGGGCAATGCATTGACAAACAGCCGGGAAAGGCGGGAGCTGGAAGAACTTTATGCATCAGATGAACTCATGAATGCCTTCATGGAGGCCTATCGGAAGGCGGCGTTCTTCCTGGTGATGGATGCATCGGACCGGCTCCATCTTTTGCCGCCGGATAAGGAAGACATGGGCGTGCCCCCAAGGATTCTCTCTGCCATTCAGGAGGGAGAACTGGAGAAGGGACGGTGGAAGGAGGGGGCGGCCTATGCCCTGGCCCATAACCCCTGCCACATGCTTTCCTACAAACTCTTTTATGCCTTCGGCAGGGACAGGGACGGCACGGCTGACCGCATTGCGGAAGCCTTCGGCCTTGCAAAAAAGCTGGAAGAAACCAAGTATGAGCTGTCTCTGGAGGTGCTTGAAGCCTATGGCAGGGAAAACGGCCTTCCCATGGCAGCACTCCTGAAGCGGATGAAGGAAGGGGGCAGCGCCCTTGATGAAATCATGGACCAGGAGCTTCTTCCAAAGGCAGGAGAGATTGCTGCTGCCATGGAGGGCGTGGAAATAAGATTTCCCTACGGCCTCATGGACAGGCTAAAAAAGGAAACGGAAGAAATCGTCATTCGGAAGGGAAAGGCCCGGGATACGGGTGACGGCAGCACCATTCCCTCCTTCTATTTCTATCACAGAAACGATGAATCCATAACCCTGCCGGAGGGAGTCACCGCCCTTTCAGATTACGCCTTCTGCTATTGCCCGAATCTGAAGGAAATCAAACTGCCGAATAGCCTTAGAACCATCGGCAGACATGCCTTTTACCGGCTGCCTTCCCTGAAAACGCTATCCATCCCTGCCTCCGTACCGGTGTACCCCCTTTCTGCAGCAGAGGGAGAGACGGTGGTAAAGCTTTCGCCGGAAACGACGGTGGAAAATGACGAAGACCGGGAGTCCTCCGTGCGGCTGGACATTCCCCTCGGCGGCAGGGCCTATGAATCCATGAAAGCAGGAAATCTTCCGGACAGCTATACCACCATTTTGACGAAGGAGAAGGCCGAGGACATCATTGCCGGCAAGAAACACACAAGTCTTCCGGTGGAATTCAGGCACCTTCTTCCGGATATTTCCAGAGTGTGCAATGAGGATGATGACCGCTTCCCTGAAGTCATCCACATTCCGGAAGATACAGTTCCCATAACAAAACTGGACAGCGGCGCTTTCTACAATGCACCTATCTGCTATCTCCATCTGAAAGGGGATGTAAAGGAAATCGGGGAATCCTGTTTCCAAAAGTCCACCATCTGCCAGATAAAAGCGGACGAAGGGCTGGAAGCTATCGGAGCCCATGCCTTTGAAGGGCTTCTTTACTTTGCCCACGCAGATCTGCCCTCTACCCTTTCTTTCGTGGGAGACTATGCCTTTGCCCACTGCCGGGAACTTCATTTCATGGAGCTTCTCCAGATGGACTGCCATATCGGTAAGGGAGTTTTTGAAGGGGACGACATGATTATCTGCTGCCTTCCGGGAAGCAGCTGGGAGACCTACTGCCGGGAAAATCACATTCCCTATTACCTCAAGGGAGAAAAATCGCCTCTCGTGAGGAAAGCGGAAGTCCGGCAGATCGTACGGAAGAGCCGGGCCCGAGATCACTGGCACATTTACGATAATTCCAAATACTACAGCCACGATGGTTTCATGGATGATTTCAAGCGCACTGCCCCTTCTACCAGCAGCATCCGGGGCATTCCGGTGGACAGCAGGGGAAGGGAAAAAGAGGACAATGGCGAAAGGATTTATTTCATCAGAGTCCAGGCGGAAAAGAACGGAGACTATGACCGTGAGGCCATGGCCCGTGCCATCATGGCAGATCCCCGCCGTCCGACCTATACATCGGCAGACGGAAAACGTCATATCCTCATTTACCCCTGGACTATGACCTTCAACAATTATATCTGCACCGACACCTATAATCACGCCACCCTTCTCTACGTAAACGGCGGCACGGATATTGAATACATCGGCGAATACGCCTTTGCCTCCTCCGAACTCATCGCCTTCTACGGCGAAAAGGTAAAGGAAGTGTGGGTGGGCGCCTTCAAAGGCGCGAAGGCACTGACCTATGTGGAACTGGGAAATCAGCTGCAGAGCCTGGAGGATGAAGCCTTCGCCCACTGTTCGAACCTTAAAACCATTACCCTCCCTTCCAGTCTCCGCCGTATAGGGAAAGACGTATTCAGGGACACGCCGGTTACCGTGAAATGCGAAAAAGACAGCAGGGCCTATGCCTACTGCATGGAAAACGGGATTCCTGTGGAGATGAGTGGACTGGTGGACTGGTAGGACAGCAGGATAAATGGCCGCTATCCGCTATGCCGCTTGAACCCCTTTAGGATGGCAAACGAACGTGGTTTACAGGAGAGCACAGCTGCCTGAAAGTCCAGGAAGTTGTTTCCGCTGTGGGGCAGGCTATGCTCACATATCAGCCCGGTTCAGGAGTGCTGCTGACTTCTGCCTGTGGAAGGAGTATGGCAGGACGGATGAAATAAAATTTCAAATCAAAAAACAGGTTATCCCCTGGGATGACCTGTTTTTTGATTGTCTCAAACCTCAAACCTCAAACCTCAAACCTCAAACCTCCCGTTCATATTCCTCTCTGTGGACCTTTCCCTTCACCGGTTTTCCGTCCAGAAAGGCCCGGATATTGCGGAGGGCGTTCATGAGGGCTTCCCTGTGGGCGGTGCTGCTCATTTCCGCATTATGGGCGCTGCCAAGCACGTTGGGGAAGGCAAGGAGGGGGTCGCCGTCTTTGGGATAGGCTTCATTTTCCTCCCACCACACGTCCATGGCCACATGGAAATGGGGATTGTTTTTTACCTTGTCCAGCAGGGCTTCCCGGTCGATGAGCTGGGCCCTGGCTACGTCCACCACCATGCTGTCTTCTTTCATGAGGGAAAGGATGTGTCTGCTGATGATGCCCTCCGTTTCCTTTGAAAAGGGAAGGGCCAGCACCAGTACGTCCGCTTCCTTTACTGCTTCTTCCAGATCATCCATGGTGTAGGCTTTGGAGAGAAGAGGGGACTTCGGCAGGTGGCGGGAAATGGCGGTGATCCGGCAGTGGAAGGGATGGAGCACCTCCGCCACTGCCTGCCCGATGCCGCCGAAGCCTGCGATGAGCACGGTCTGTTCGGAAAGGAGCTTCTGGTGATACCCAAGAATATGGAACTCTCCATGCTGCAGGTCATAGAGCTGCTCACGGAGGCAGCGGTTCAGGGCGATGATCATGCCGCAGGCGGATTCTGCAATGCCCCTGGCCCAGCCGCCGGCATTGCAGTAGAGGCGGATACCCTTCGGAAGGGTTTTGAAATCCAGGTGATCCACGCCGGTTCTGGTGGTCTGCACCATGGCAGGCTTGGCAAGGAGCGGAAGTTCATCTTTCCGGATGTCGCCTGTAATATTCCGGGAAAGCACCACATCCGCCTTCTCCAGCGCTTCCTTCCGCTTTTCCTCATCCATGTCCTCCAGATAGAAAAGAGAGGCCTCCGGGAAAAGGGATGAAATATCCTTTTCATACTTCTTTCTGACAGGTGGCGCAATGACAATATTCATAATTTCCTCCTTCACGAAACAGACTTTTCTTCTTATTGTACCATTCGGGGGCAAAGGGAGTGGCACAGAGGCAGGTTCCGTAGCGTCCTTGCCGCGAGCGGCATATACGCATCGCCCGAAGAGCCCGTCAAACCTGAGAGCCTTAGGAACCCTCGGCCCGAAGGGCCGTCCCCCTTTGGCGTCTGCGGCACCACCTTCACCCATAGGGAAGCGTGTCACTGGATTCTCAGTCGCCCAAGGGCTCCCTACAGCACGGCTATCACCGACTCACAATATTTTGCGCGTCGCTTTGCTCCTTCATCCTCTGCTGTCACTGACTCACTGGATTTTCGGGTCGCTGTCGCTTCCCTACAAATCCAGTTCGCATAGTGCAAAATATGTTCGCTGGTGTGACTCCAGTTCCCTTGCCACCCCGCAGGCGGCGGGACAATCATTGAAGCCACCCTCTGAACCCGGGCCGCAGAGCGGCCTTTTACCATCTGTATTTTACAGCGGGAATGGAGTACAATAATCAGTACGAGTGAAAGGAGAGTAAACCATGGACAGGATTGCCGTATTGATTCCCTGCTGGAATGAGGGGCTGACCATTGAGAAGGTGGTCACCGATTTCAAGCGGGTGCTTCCGGAGGCGGTGATTTACGTATATGATAATAATTCCACCGACCGCACGGCGGATCTGGCAGAAAGGGCGGGGGCGGTGGTGCGCCATGAGTACCGGCAGGGAAAGGGTAATGTGATCCGCTCCATGTTCCGCGACATTGACGCGGACTGCTATGTCATGGTGGACGGAGACGACACCTATCCTGCGGAAAATGCCAGGGCCATGGTGAATCTTATTCTGGAGGGGAAGGCGGATATGGTGATCGGCGACCGCCTTTCTTCCACCTATTTTGAGGAAAACAAGCGGCCTTTCCATAATTCCGGCAACATGCTGGTGCGCCGCTGTATCAACATGTTCTGGGGAGAAAGCAGCCATGAAATCAAGGACGTGATGACAGGCTACCGCGCCTTTTCACCTATGTTTGTGAAGACTTTCCCCATCCTGTCCAAGGGCTTTGAAATCGAAACGGAAATGACCATCCATGCCCTGGACAAGAATCTTCTTCTGGCCAATGTGCCTGTGTCCTACCGTGACCGTCCGGCAGGGAGCGTGAGCAAGCTCCATACCTTCCGGGACGGGGCCAAAGTGCTGAAGACCATTTTCATGCTCTATAAAGATTACAGGCCCCTCCGCTTCTTTACGGCAGCCGCCGTCCTTTTGGCTTTGATTTCCCTGGCCCTTTTCCTTCCTGTGTTCCATGAGTATGTCATCACCGGCCTGGTGCCCAAGCTGCCGACCCTGGTGACTTCCGGCTTCTTCATGATGGCGGCAGTGGTATTTCTGGGCATCGGCCTCATGCTGGATACGGAAGTGAAAAGCAGCAGGAAGAACTTTGAAATCCAGATGAATATCATCCGGATGATGCTGAAGAAATAAGGAAAAGGGGAGACGTCCCATTGTTGTAAGAAAGGTATAGTATGTTTGATTCTCTGATTCGTCGATTTTTTCCCTCCACAGAACGTTTCTGGGAGGTATTCCGCTTCCTGGTGGTGGGCGGAGGCTGTTTCCTTCTGGAATATGTGCTCCTCTTTACCCTCACCGAATACGGCGGCCTCCATCCGTTGGTGTCGGCGCCCATTGCCTTCACCGTGTCCCTGGTGGTGAATTACATCCTCTGCGTGTACGTGGTTTTCCATGCAAAGCAGCAGACCGGTATGCAGATGGTGCTCTTCGCCCTCACATCCATTATGGGCCTTGGCATCAACCAGGCGGTCATGTGGTTCTTCATCGATATCATAGGCATATGGTACATGTTCGCCAAGGTCATCGCTTCAGCCATCGTGATGATATGGAATTATTTTACCAAGCGGTATGTGCTTCATGGGCATGTGTGACACGCCCTGCGGGCGTGAGGGTTGACGGGCCCTGTGGGCCCGAAGTTTGACAGGCCCGCGGCCTGAGGGTTCTAAGGTTTGACGCGGCCTTCAGCCGCGAGGGTTGTGGTGGGCGCTTTTAATTTATAGAAGGCGCCAGTTTGTATAAAACCTTTACAACCGGGCTTTCGCCCGTGGGAAAACCGTACAACCGGGCTTTGCCCGATGGAAATACACCCCTTTTGGTACTATTTGGCACCAAAGGGGGAATCCACCGGAGGGGCTGATTTGCCGTCATGCAAATCTTCCTTATGAACCCAATGGTAAGTATGCAAAATAGGCTCCTTCCAGAGGAAGAGGGTAAGCGCTCTCCGTCAGGCGGCACTGGTAATCCAAAAGAAAATCCCGTAACGCTGACTTTATACTCATCGCCCGCAGGGCGATACCACAACCCTCGGCCCGAAGGGCCGTCAAACTTAGCCGTAAGAACCTTCGGGGCGAAGCCCTGTCAACCTTCCCCTCTGAACCCTCTGAACCCTCTGAACCCTCTGAACCCTAAGAACCCTAAAAAACGCACCATGGAAATTTTCCATGGTGCGTTTTTTACTTCAGTGCCTCTTTCAGCTGGCTGCGGAAGATATTGGCTCCTCCGTTGGCGGGGTGCCGGAGGCCGGTGACGGGAAAGCCTGCTTCGGTTAAGGTGTTCTCGCTTTTCTTTCCGATGGCGAAGATAGGAAGGGGGCCGGTGAGGGAGAGGAGGTTTCTGGTGCAGGCAAGGCCTGCTGCCAGTTCATCGTCCGCAGGGGTGCGGTTGGTGAGGAGGTTTCCTTTTTTATAGGGGTGGAAGGGAAAGATGTTCCACAGGAGGAAGTCATTGGGACCAAGGCCTGCTTCCAGGCAGGCACTCCATACCACGGAGTCTGTGGGTTCGTTGAAGCCCTTTGCCTGCTGGATGGGTTTCAGGAGGGGGCTGTCTTTCATGCTGGTACGGCTGCCCTTACGGCCCAGTACCATGGCGCTGTCCACTACGGGGTGGAGGTCAAGCAGCATGCGCTCGCAGGTCATGGCGATGCCGGAGAAGTGGCCGCCCTGGTAGCCGCAGGCTTCGGCGATGAGAAGAATCCTGGCTTTTCCAAGTCGGAGGGTGAGGTAGTCTTCCAGGTTCTTTCGCCTGATGGCCACGGCCTTTTCGATTTCATATCTTTCATCATGGTCGGCCCAGGGGTTGAAGGTGTTTTCTCCTTTATACCCGGAAAGGCCGTTGAGGAATTGGTTCAAATCCATAGGATACTCCTTTTTTTAATCGTTTTCGGGAGATTCATTCAAGTCTTCCTTCATGTCTTTTTTCATCTGCTCTTTGGCTTCTTTGAAGGATTCAGGAATATCCTTCGCATCGGTCATGATGAAGATGGCGCCGGTGAGAAGAGGCTTTACCTGTTTGAAACGGTATTTGAAGAACCACTGGTCAAAGTATTTCCTGTCGCTTTTGGATACATAGAGGAACACCGGCTTTTCGGGATGGCGGTGGGAGATGACGAAGTCCTTGTCTGCTGCCGATGGCATGACGTATTTCTCATTCCACAGGGGATTTCGTCCTTCTCCATCGTCGCCAATGGGGGGAGGCACCACGCGGGTGGCGATTTCTCCCGTATAGAAGGTGTAGCCTGCAGGATAGGAACGGAAGAAATAGTGCTCACCGGGGGCGGCCTTCATTTCCTCCGCCAGCTCCACTGCCGAGCGGCGGGGGAGGTAATGGGGCAGGCCTTCCATGATAAGGCAGAGGAAGACCGAGGCGGTGACGGCGGCCATAACGGTGAGGCGCCGGCCCCGGCTCTTTTTATAACGGATGCCCAGAGACCAGAGGGCGTAGAGAATGACCACATAGAGAATCCACCAGCTGCCTTCCTTGATGTAAAGTGAGCCGGCAATGGCGGCGGCAAGGAAAAGAACGAAGCCGCCAAGGCCTGCGAGGAAGGGGTGGCTTTCCCCCTGCCGGATGGCAGGGGCGGCGAGGGCGGAGAAGATAATGGCCGGCACCACGGCAATGTAGGTATAGGTGACGTACTTGGTGGCCATGAGGGTGTAGAAGAGAAGGGTGCCCCAGCACCATACCATGAGGAAGCGGTAGAAGGGGGTCTTTTCCTTCCAGCCCTTCACCATTTCATAGAAGGAGGTGAAAGTCCAGGGAAGGAGGGCGGCGGGAAGGAGGACAAGGTAGTAGTACCAGTGGTTGTCTGCCGGATGTTCGGAGGAGGTGGCACGGATGAAGTTGTGAAGCCCCAGGAACTGCTCTATGAAATCGCTGCCGTGAATGAGGTACATGCCCACGTACCAGGGAAGGGTGACTGCCAGGAAAACGAGAATGCCCTGCCAGGGGAAGAGGCGGACTGCCATTTTTCCTGATTTCATGGAAAGGCACCACAGAAGGAGCAGGGCGCCGGGAAGGACAAGGCCCACGGGCCCTTTGGTAAGGCAGGCGAGGCCGGCAGCGGCGTAGGCTGCTGCCAGGTGTTTCTTATTTCCTTCCATGACACCCATATAGCCGGAAAGCATGGTGGGAATGGTGAAGAGAAGGAGGATGCTGTCGGTAATGATGGCATGGGAAATGACCCAGAATTCCAGGGACAGAGCCAGCATGGCGCCGGACCAGACGGCGGTCACATTGTCCTTCAGGATGCGCTGGACATACCAGATGAGGAGTGTCACCGAGAGGGCGCCGCAGATGACGGAAGGAAGCCTGGAGGCCAGGTCCGTGAAGCCAAGAAGGGTGTAGGAAATGGAAAGGAGCCAGTACACCATAATGGGCTTGTCATACCAGTAGGTGCCGTAAATCTGGGGAGACATCCAGTTGCCGGACTGAACCATTTCCTTGGCGGTTAATGCATAGTTTGACTCCACCGGATCCGTCACCGGAAGAAGCCAGGAGCCCCAGAGAAGGAAGAGGAAGGCAGCCAGAAAGAAGAAGAGGAGGGTCTTTCCCACTTCTTTTCTGCTGCTTTCCGCGGCCGTTTCATGGAGTTTGTTTTTTCTTTTCATACGCTTTGTGCTCAAGGGTCAGTCTTCTTTCTTTATAAACAGGAGGGCCGTATCCTTTTCCCAGAGAAGGGAAAGGTGGGATTTCTGCTCTTCCGGCCAGTTCTTGTACACTTTTTTCTGAATGAGGATGTAAGCATCCTTCGGAAGCCGGGCCTTTTCCTCTTTCCCCGGAAGGAGGACGCCCTTTTCTGCATTCCTTTCGTCCGCTTCCATTTTCCGCCGGTCGAATTCAGGAAGGGCGGAGCCGTAGATGTCTGTGTAGAAGGCAATGGAGGGGCGGTAGAAGGTGTCTATATAGAGGGGAATGGATGGATTTCTCTCCGTAGAAACCAGCTTATCCGCAATGGCTCTGGAGGTGAAAAGGGAGGAAACGGGGGAGGCGAAGGCACCCCAGATGGAAAGAACGAAGACGGCGGAGAGAAGGGCCTGGGTCATCATGAAACCGTGGAACCGTCCTTTCCGGAGGCTGAGGCCGGCCAGAAGGGCGGCCAGAACCATCAAGAAAACGATCATCCAGCGTACCCAGCTGCCTCCTTCCGGGCTGATGGGTGCCAGGGCAATGACGCCGGCGGTGAGAAGGGAGAAGAAAAGATGGGAAAGGATGAGGGCTTTGGATATATGGCCCGTTTCTTCCAAATCCGTGAGATACATGCCGGAAAGAAGAGAAAGGGGCGGGAACATGGGGAGTATGTAGGAGAAAAGCTGGGTGGAGGAAATCGAGAAGAAAATGAAAATGAAAAGGGTCCACACCAGGAAGAAGGCGGCGTTCTTCTCTTTCATCCATGTCTTCGTACGGCGGAAAATGCCGGGAAGGGTGCCGCTCCAGGGGTAGAAGCCCGCCAGCAGTACCACCACATAGAGCCAGTAATGGTTCTGTCCCGCATGTTCCGGGCTCACGAAACGGGTCACATTATGGTAGCCCAGAAAGGTATCGATGAAG
Source organism: uncultured Dialister sp. (assembly GCF_937959425.1). GTDB lineage: Bacteria > Bacillota > Negativicutes > Veillonellales > Dialisteraceae > Dialister. Next base: position 17,670 of record NZ_CALGPS010000048.1, on the reverse strand, counting down.
GCATCGCCGTGTATGCTGCCCATGGCTATATACCAGGGAAGTCCCACCAGGCAGGCCAGAGGGATGCCCCAGTACCACTTGAGGGCCATGATTTCTTTCAGGTTAAACTGTTTCGTTGCAATCATCCAAAGGCCTACGATGAGGGCAGGAAATCCAAAGCCCACGGGCCCCTTGGTGAGAAGGGCCAGACCGCAGAAAATGTAGGCGGCCATATATTCTTTCCGAAGGAAGGACATGAGGGCCACCGTAAGGGTGAAGGTAAGAAGGGTGTCGGTGACGCTGCTCCTGGCCAGTACGATGATTTCAAGGGAGGTGGCGCAGACGAAGGCACCCCGGAGGGCGGCCTTTTCACCGATGAGCTTTCGGGAGGAAAGATAGAGGTATACCGGGGTCAGTGCTCCCAAAAGAACGGAAGGCAGCCGGGCGGTCCAGGTGGAAATGCCAAAGAGGCTGAAAGACAGAGCTTCCAGCCAGTAGAAAAGAGGCGGCTTGTCATACCAGAACTCCCCGTAAATCCTGGGAGAAAGGAAATCTCCGGTGGCAAGCATTTCCTTGGCTGTTTCTCCGTAAACCGGTTCGTCGGGATCCAAAAGAGGGATGAGCCCCAGAAAGGCGCCGTAAATCACAAGACAGTATAAAAATAGAAAGACACACTTTTTATCAAATTTCATTTGGATTTTCTCTTATGGTACACATGGTACCCCAATGCAATGAATGCGGAAATAAGGACGCACACGCCGGCAATTTCCCATTTATAGTCAAGAATCATGGCCCAGTTGTGGCCCAGCACGGAGCCTACGTACACCAGGAAAATGGTCCAGGGCACCGTGCCTATGAGGGTGAGGATGATGAACTCCGGCAGAGGAAACTGGGCGATACCGGCGGGCAGGGAAATAAAGGTGCGTACTCCCGGCAGAAGACGTCCGGTGAAAATTGCGATGGCACCGTAGTTTTCAAACCAGTCCTTGGCGGCAATCATTTTCTTTGCTCCCATGCCGCCTTTGGCAGTGTGCCGCAGAATCAGGTCGCGGCCTCCCTTGTAGCCCATGTAGTAGGAGATGACAGATCCCGCAATACCGGCAGCAGTGCCGATGAGTACCGTGGGCCAGAAGGAAAAAATACTCTGGGATACAAGAAAGCCGGCAAAGCCCAGAATGATTTCACTGGGGATGGGAATATTCATATTTTCCAGCACCATGCAGATAAAAAGCGCTGCGTATCCCCATTCGGAGAGAAATGAAATGATAATTTCCATGAAAAGTCCTTTGCTTATAAACAGGTAAGAGAAGCAGGCCATTTGCCTGCCGCTATATTATATGGTGAAAGTATACAGCATGTATATAAGAGTTAAATAATAGATGAACAGACGAAATTTTCTGCTCTTAAAGTATTGTACTTTAAACTATAGCATGATGGGAAGTCGGGGTCAATGAAAGGATAGGAAGACAGGCGGGGAGGAACGAAAGGTTTTTATAAAATGCCTTCAGCATTTGACATTTATGTAAAATGTTGATAAAATATGCATAGATTGCATAAAGATACTGATTTCTTAAAAACGCATTTTTGAGGATTTTGCTAAAATACAGGATTTTCCAAGAAATTTAGCGAAAAATGACCAGTATTTTTATGAAAAGGAACGAGGAAGCTTGAATAAAAATTCATAGCAAAGCTTCCGGTCTGTGAAATTGCTGTATGGAGATGATTTGTCATGATGGGTAAAAAATTAAAAATCGTTTTGGCATTAGGTGCTATGGCTGCTGTATTTGGAGCTGCAGGCTGCGGCGGCGGAAGCTCCAAGAGCGGTGCCTCCGCTTCCAAGAACGGCATTCCTTCCGTCATCCGCGTAGGTTCCGAAACCACATTCCCGCCCTTTGAATTTACCAAAGACGATAAATACGTAGGCTTTGATATTGACCTGGCTGATGCGGTTATCAAACAGATGGGCAGCAAGATGGAATTCAAGAGCATGGGATTTGATGCCCTTATCCCTGCTGTACAGTCCGGCCAGATCGACCTCATTGCAGCAGGCCTCAATGCTACCCCTGAAAGAGCCAAGCAGGTATCCTTCTCCGATCCCTACTTTACCCAGGACGGCTTCATCATCATCGTCAACAAAGACAATGATTCCATCAAAGACTGGGCAGACCTGGAAGGCAAGAACGTAGGCGCCCAGGTGGGCACCCAGCAGGTGAAACTGGCCCAGGAAGCCAAGGCAGCCAATGTAAAACAGCTGGACTCCAACTCCCAGGCCTTCATGGAACTGCAGGCAAAGACACTGGATGCCGTAGTCATCGACCAGCCGGTAGGCATGTACTACCTGAAACAGGGCGCTGACAAAGACCTCAAGATTGTAGGCACACCAAAGGACGCAGCAGGCATGGTCTTCGCTATGAAGAAAGACAACAAGGAACTGCAGGCAGCTGTCAACAAGGCGCTGAAAGAACTGAAAGACAATGGCACCTATGACAAGATCTACACCAAGTGGTTTGGCAACGAAGGAAAGAAATAATCAGTCAAAGGGAACCGAGCTCGAAAGGGCCCGGTTTTTTTATGGACACGCCTATGGCGTGAGGGTTCAGAAGGTGCAGAGGGTTCACCGGGGTCAGATGGGGTGGTAGGCTGTATTCCCGAAGGGGCCTGCCGCTGCGCGGCAGAGGGGCATATGGCATCCATCGGGCCTGACGGCCCTCGGTGCCAAGGGTTGTATAGAAGGGCTCTATCGCTTCGCTCAGGGGAAAGGCCTCGGTGGGCGCCTTTTGGAAATAAGGAGCGCCAGCCACCAAAGGGAAAGAAGCCACCGCGAAGACCCTGCATAGGGTCTTCGAGTCAGCCAAAGTTGGCCCTGAGCCTGCCCATAAAAGGGCCTTCCTTTTAACTGGTTGACCGTGCGTGGCTAAATCAGCAGAATGCTCAGTGCGATTTATGCAGCAGAAAGGCATTCCCGTAACGCTGACTTCATACTCATCGCCCAAAGGGCGATACCACCACCCTCGGCCCATAGGGCCGTCGCCCCCTGAGCGCCAGCGAACATAACCCGCCGACGGATGTCGGCCACAACCTTCGGGCCCGAAGGCCCCGTCAACCTTCCCCTCTGAACCCTTTGAACCGGCCCGCATTTGGCGGGCGGAACCTTTTGCACCCGGGCCGCCAAATGCGGCCCCTATACATTTCCCATTTGATAATTTAATTTTATCCTTATATAATGAAGACAACACTTGATGGGATTTTTCGGGAGGTGTTTTTATGAACAGATGGATGAAAGCAGGGGCGGCCGTGCTGGCCCTGGGCGTTCTGGGTACCATGGCGGGATGCGGAGGAAATCAGGCGGCTTCTTCGGCGCCTGCCAAATCGGCAGCAGCGTCTTCCGCAAAGAAGGAACTGAAGGTGGCCTGCGTGGCCACGTATCCGCCTTTTGTGTACAAGGATAAGGACGGAAAAATCGTAGGCTTTGATGTGGACATCACCGGCGCCGTGGCGAAGGAGCTGGGGGCCAAAGTGGTATACGAAAGCATGCCTTTCAATGAAATGGTACCGGCCCTTACCTCCAATAAGGCAGACATTGCGGTGGCAGCTGTAGATATGACCCAGGACCGGGCGGACAAGGTGGATTTCAGCAATATTTACTACAGCAAGGAAAATGTATCCATCCTGGCTCGTAAGGACGATAATGAAATCAAGGGGCCGGAGAACCTGAAGGGAAAGAAAGTGGCAGTGGAAAAAGGCACGGTGTATGTGCAGACTGCCAAACAGTACGGCGCAGAGGTGAAGGAGTACGACTACCATGACCAGCTCATCAAGGCAGTGGAGGACAATGAAGCGGATGCCCTCATCCTTGACAAGCCGGTGGCCCGCTTCTACCTGGCCCATGGCGCATCGGAAAAACTGAAACAGGCAGGCATTATCAGCGGCTCCGGCGGATTCGTCATGATGATCAGCAAGAAGGACGAAGGTCTTCAGAAACAGGTGAACGATGCCCTGGACAAACTCATGAAGAGCGGCGAATACGATAAGATTTACGACAAATGGTTTGCCGATGCAAACTTCAGCAAGGAACCGGACGTGAAATCGTAAGGTCTGATTCTTGTAATGGAAGAATGCACAGCTTGCCTCTCATGATATAATGAGTGAGAGAGGGTATAATCCCTCCCAAAAAAGAAAGAAGGCAGACCTTATGACAAAGAGCAGAGTGATCATATCTCTGGCAGCAGCAGGTCTTTTGGCCCTTGGCGGATACAGCGTGTTTGCCGAAAACAGCGGCGACAGCTGGAACAGCTGGTGCCAGGACCCAAAGCAGACCGTGAGCCAGGACTCCCGTGACGGAGACTACGGCAGAAGAGGCTACGGTTGCGGCGGATACCGGCAGAGCAGTGACCGGGACGATTACTACTGCCCCGGACCGGGATACAGAAGGTAAAGAAAAGAGCGGAGGACATCCGCTCTTTTTGCGTGGATATACGCCCTGCGGGGGTGAAGGTTGACGGGCCCTGGGGAGCCCGAAGTTTGACAGGCCTGCGGCCTGAGAACCCTCCGGACAAAGGCCGGTCAAACTTAAGAACCTTTTATATACAATATAATCATTTATCCTGCCTGAATCCGTATAAACTCAATTACATATTGAAAAAGTTAGATAGAATGTGACGCGGCAGGGGAAATATGCAGGCAGAAAGGACATTCCGCGGCAGGGGGCATATTTACATATAGAGATAAATAATATAAAATGGAATAAGATTTCAATTGTATACGTACACCAACGCATACAGGTTACAATATATTATGAGGTGATCAAATGAGTGAATTGCTTCGCGTGGAAAATCTCCACGTTTCCGTAGGCGGGAAAGAACTCCTCCACGGCATTAACCTCACCGTGAACAAGGGGGAAGTCCATGTAATTATGGGCGTTAACGGGGCAGGCAAGTCGACGCTGCTTCATGCCATCATGGGAAATCCTGTTTACAAGGTGACTGAGGGCCATATTTATTTTGAGGGACAGGATATTACCGACCTGTCTGTTGATAAAAGGGCGAAGCTGGGCATTTTCCTGTCCTTCCAGAACCCCATTTCCGTGGCAGGCATTACCATGGAGAACTTCATCCGCACTGCCAAGACCACCATTTCCGGTAAACAGCAGCGGCTGTTTCCTTTCAAGCGCCTTATGAAGGCAAGGATGGAGGATCTGGAAATGGACCCGTCCTATGCTGACCGTTATCTCAATGACGGCTTCTCCGGCGGCGAAAGGAAGAAGAGTGAAATCCTGCAGATGCGCATTTTGGATCCGAAGCTGGCCATGCTGGATGAAACGGATTCCGGCCTGGATGTGGATGCGGTGCGCATTGTTTCCAAAAACATTTCCGAATACCACAATGAGAACAATTCCCTTCTCATCATTACCCATCTGAACCAGATCCTGAAGTTCATCACCCCCGAATACGTGCACGTCCTCATCGACGGCCGCATTGTGAAGGAAGGCGGTCCGGAACTGGTGGATGAAATCGAAACCAACGGCTTTGATGCATACCGCAGTGAGGTGTAGTCATGGCTGAAGAGAAGAAAAGAAGCCAGGTAGAGGATATCAACCGCAGTATTTACGATGTGAAAGATAAGGTAGAGTATTCCTACAAGGCAGACAGGGGCCTCACGGCAGATGTAATCCGGGAAATCTCCAGAGAAAAGGATGAACCGGAATGGATGCTGGAAAAAAGGCTGAAGGCCCTGGAAATCTACAATAAGCTGGATGTGCCGCCCTGGGCTCCTGATATTTCGGAACTGGATATGGAGCACATCGATACCTATGTCCGCCCGAAGACGGATATGAAGGCCCGTTGGGAAGACCTGCCGGAAAATATCAGGGAAACCTTTGATCGGCTGGGCATTCCGGAGGCGGAAAAGAAATCGCTGGCCGGCGTAGGCGCCCAGTATGACTCCGAAGTGGTGTACCACAATATCCAGAAGGAACTGGAGGAACAGGGAGTCATTTATGTTGACTTTGAAACGGCGGTGAAGAAGTATCCGGAGCTTATCAAACCCTATTTCGGAAAACTGATTACCCCCAATTATCATAAATTTGCAGCGCTGCACTATGCTGTATGGTCCGGCGGGTCCTTCGTTTATGTACCGAAGGGTGTCCATGTGAAGATGCCCCTGCAGAGCTATTTCCGCCTCAATGCACCGGGGGCGGGACAGTTTGAGCATACCTTGATTATTGTAGAAGAAGGAGCCACCTGCCACTTCATCGAAGGCTGCTCGGCACCCCGCTATAATGTGGCCAATCTTCATGCCGGGGCGGTGGAGCTCTTTGTAAAGAAGGGTGCCACCCTGCGCTACTCTACCATTGAAAACTGGTCCAAGAACATGTATAACCTGAACACCAAGAAATCCCTGGTAGAAGAGGACGGTCATATGATCTGGGTATCCGGTTCCTTCGGATCCCATACCTCCTGCCTCTATCCGGATACGGTGCTGAAGGGCGACCGGTCCACCTGCGAATTCACCGGCATTACCTTTGCCGGTAAGGGCCAGTTCCTGGACACCGGCTCCAAGGTGGAAGCCCTGGGGAAAGATGTGTCCATGACCGTGAATTCCAAGTCCATTTCCAAAGCCGGCGGCACCGCCATTTACCGGGGCGTTGTCTACATCGGGCCCAATGCAAAGGGCACCAAAGGCTCCATCAGCTGCGAGTCCCTCATGCTGGATAATGAATCCCGTTCCGATACCATTCCGGACATTGTAATCGAAAACGATGATATCGACCTGGGACACGAAGCGAAAATCGGCCGTATCCCTGATGAGGATATTTACTACCTCATGAGCCGGGGACTTACGGAAGAAGATGCCAAGGCCATGCTGGTCCGGGGCTTTGCGGAACCGATTTCCAAGGCCCTGCCATTGGAATATGCAGTAGAAATGAACCGCCTCATCGATCTTGAATTCGAAGGGGCTATAGGCTAAGGAGGCATTATGGAAGAAATCAGAATCAACCGGCTGCCTCTCCTTACATACCGTTATCTTCATACAAACGATACCCCTGTGAAATTTGAAGCGCCGAAGGCAGGAAACAGCCCCGCCTTTTCCGATGAAACCTTTGTGAAAGAAGGAGGCGTCCTTCCATCCGATTTCAAAGGGGCTTCCGAAGAAACGGTGAAAGCTCTGGAACAGGGCAGTCATTATACCATTACCATTCCCCGCGGCACAAAGGCGGAACTGACCATCACCCTGACCGGCGGCAGGGAAGCGGACTTTGCAGGCAGCTTCCTCTTCCATCTGGAAGAAGAAGCGTCCCTGAATCTTGTGTGGATTCTCAAGGGAGATACTGAAAAGGGCACCTGCCTGGCCGGGGCCTACTATGACCTTTCAAAAAATGCCTGCCTCAAGGTATCCCGTCTGGAAAGCGGCCTTGCAGGGGTGGCAGTTTTCGACCAGCGCCACAGCGTGCTGGCCGAAGGGGCCCGGGCGGACTTTTCCGCTGCCGAACTGGGCGGCGAAAATATTTACGTCCACAGCTACGGCCTTCTGAAAGGCGACCATTCCACCATCACAGAAAAAGCGGTGTATGCCGGAACAAAGAAGCAGCACCTGGATTTCTTCTACCACATTGACCATGTGGGGAAGAAGACCCATGCGGAAATCGATGTGAAGGGTGCACTGGACGATGAATCAAAGAAAATCTTCCGGGGCACTCTTGATTTCAAAAAAGGCTGCAGCGGCTCTGCGGGAGACGAGGGCGACTATGCCATCCAGCTTTCTCCGAAGACGAAAAATATTTCCCTGCCCCTGCTCCTCTGCACCGAAGATGATGTGCAGGGCAACCATGCATCCAGCGCAGGTCAGCTGGATGCCAATACCATTTATTTCCTCATGAGCCGGGGATTCTCCCTGGAAGAAGCCAGGAGGATTGTCATCGAAGCCCTCATCCGTCCTATCATCGACGGCATGGATGAATCGGTGAGAAAAGAAATTATTACAGAACTCAGACAGAAACTGGATTCGAAGGAGATAGAATGAACAGCGAATTAATCAGAAAAGATTTCCCCATTCTGGAAACCAAAGTCAACGGCCATCGGATCGTCTATTTCGATAACGCCGCCACCACCCAGAGACCGCTCCCGGTGGTGAATGCAGTCATGGACTATGTGACCCATGATAACGGCAACCCCCACAGAGGAGCCCATATCTTTGCCATTTCCGCATCCGAAGCCTACGATACTTCCAAGGAAGTGGTACGGAAATTCATCAACGCCAGAAGCACCGGCGAAATCATCTATACCAGAAACACCACTGAGTCCCTGAACCTGGTGGCCCGCTCCTACGGCGAGACCCACCTCCACAAGGGAGACCACATCCTTATCACCATTGCAGAGCACCACTCCAACCTGGTCACCTGGCAGCGGGTGGCACAGAAAACCGGTGCCGTGCTGGACTATATTTATGTAGATAAGAAAACCGGCCATTTCACGGAAGAAGAACTGAAGAAAATCGACGACCCTCGGGTGAAACTCTTCGCCTTTGCCGAAGTGTCCAATGTACTGGGCATTGATTTTGATCCCAAGCCCCTTATTCAGAGAGCCCATGCTCACGGTGCTGTTGTCGTTCTTGACGGCGCCCAGTCCACCCCCCACAAGAAGGTAGACGTACAGGACCTGGACTGCGACTTCTTCGCCTTCTCCGGCCATAAAATGTGCTCCATGGGAGGCATCGGCGTTCTTTATGGAAAGGAAGAACTGCTGAATGACATGGAACCCTTCCTCATGGGCGGCGACATGATCGATGAAGTACAGGAACAGGAAACCACCTACGCAGAACTCCCTGCTAAATTTGAAGCAGGCACCCAGTACGTAGAAGGGGCTGTCAGCCTCGTGGCAGCCATTAAGTACGTGGAAGCCATCGGCTATGACGAAATCCGGGCCCAGGAACGGCGCCTTGTCACCCGCTGCCTGGAAGGCATGAAGAAACTGCCCTTCATCCATATCATCGGACCAACAAATCCCGAAGAAAAAGAAGGCCTCGTAGCCTTCGAAGTGGAAGGCGTCCATCCTCACGACGTGGCCCAGATTCTCTCCGCCAAGGGCATCTGCATCCGCACCGGCCACCACTGCGCCGAACCCCTCCACCGCTACCTGGGCATCAACGCCACCTGCCGTGCCTCCTTCTACTTCTATAACACAGAAGAAGAAGTGGACTATTTCCTGAAAGAACTGAAAGACGTCCGGAAAGTCATGGGGTACGACGACTGATGGAATTAAAACAGCTCTACACCGACCTTATCCTGGAATACAATAAGGACAAGACCAATAAACGCAAAATCGAAAACCCCAACGTCCATGAACATGGACATAACCCAAGCTGCGGCGACGACATCGACATCGAAGCCAAAGTAGAAAACGGCATTATCAAAGACCTGGCCTACACCGGTACCGGCTGTGCCATCAGCCAGGCCTCCACCGCCATGATGGCCGAACTCCTCCAGGGAAGAACCGTGGAAGAAGGCCTCCGCCTCTGCCGCCTCTTCCTGGACATGATCCGCGGCAAAGTCACCGACGACTCTAAGCTGGAAGAACTGGAAGCCGCCATCACCCTGAAAGACATCTCCCAGATGCCCGTCCGCGTCAAATGCGCCACCCTGGGCTGGCATACCCTGGAAATGGCACTGGAAAAAGTGGAAAAACAGCTGAAAAACAACTGATACAGCCAAATCAAAAGCATGGAACCCATAGGGAGCCATGCTTTTTTTAGTACACCGCATTACCCAAGCCTCCTTCCTCAGTCAGAAGTCAGCAACACTTCTGAGCCGGGCTATTATGTGAGCATAGCCTGCCCCACAGGGGAAACGACTCACTGGATTCTCAGGTCGCTCATGCTCCCCTACGAATCCAGTTCGCTGTGCACACAAAGCGAACACCTTAATGCCCGGCCAGCAGGTGCCGCCGCAGGCGGCGGAGGATAGGTCCGAAGTCATAGAGACGCCGCCCCGCCTTCCACCGTCAGAATCCTGAGCGCAGCGAAGAATCTCGGTAAGAATAGCCTGTGCCCGGAAGGATGATAAATACCGGTCGGCGGGGCGGCTGCCGGTCCGCGTGGTCATTCATGGACATAAAAGAACATAAAAAACACATTGAAATTTGACAATAAAATAAAAGAAGTGGATAATGAATGAAGAATAAATAATAATTATAAAAATAAATCTCTAAATTAGCATTATATATAATTTATTATTATGGGGAATATGAGAACTGGAGCGCACTGCGCTTTTTTTCAGTTCTCTTTTTTTATATTCAAAAACAGCGGGAGGATATGTATGAATCAGAAAATCAAGTATGCAGCCCTGGGGATTGCTCTTGCCTGCACCGGCTGGACCGGAGCTTCTGCAGAGCAGGTGTATGAACTGAATCCCATTACCGTGACGGCGCAGCGCTATGAGAAAAAAGATGTTGATGTGCCTGCCACCACGCAGACTTTTACGGAAAAAGATATTGCAGCAACCGGTGCAGATAATATGTCTGTGGCATTAGGTTATCTGGATGGAGTCATAACTTCCGGTATGGGTCCAAATGGTGCGTCCAATTCATCTATGACCAGCAAAATCGTGATGCGGGGTGTGGAAAACGGTACGGTGGTGATGGTCAACGGCACCCCTATCAACTGGAGAAACCTTTATAATCTGGAAAATATACCTGCCAGTGCTGTGTCCCGGGTAGAAGTGGTTCACGGCGGCGGTGCGGTGATGTACGGCAGCCAGGCCACCGGTGGTGTCATCAATATCATTACCAAGAAAAAACTGGATAACCAGGTGGAAGCAGGCTTGGGGAATCGGGGAAGACAAAGTTACAAGGTCTCTGCCAATGCAGGCCGTTTTTCTTTTGCCTATGATTACAATAAATGGGGGACGATTGCCAAAGTCTCCGATTACAGTACAAAGGTGACTACCAAAAAGAATGGACAGACAATAACTCTTTTTCCTGTCCATATGCAGCAGAAATTCAAAGGCTCCGAGAAGAACAATTTCAATGCCATGTATCAGTTCAATGACAAGCTGGATCTGCTCTACAACCATAATGAATCCACCAATCGCTGGTCCTATAAGTACAGCGGCATACCAGAGGGCAATAAATATGCAGATCTGAATGGAAAGGCCCGGTACAATACCAAGTTTGAAAGAAATGGGGATTTCATTCAGTTGAACCTTCATGACATGAATGGCTTAAGCGGTCATATTTTCTACAACTATAATTCCCTTGCCAGTCACCAGACCAATTTCTACAGTCCCCTCGGTAAGCCCTATAAGCCCACTGATTCTAAATATCGCACATACAGCAAGGAAAAAAATAAAACCTACGGCTATGATTTCCAAAAGGTCTGGAATGATGAAGATAAACAGACATTCATGCTGGGAACATCGCTCGTTCGTGAAGAATATAAAAATCATGACCCCGGCGCAGGCAGCGTACTGGATAAAGAAATCAGTGAAGGAAGAAATATTTATGCAGCCTTTGGCTCATGGAACAGGAATATCACGCCGAAGGATATCTTTACATTAAGCGGCCGCGGTACGTGGACTACAGGCGGTAAAAAGCAGTACCATAATTTCAGCACCCAAACACAGTATATGCATAAACTCAATGATAATCAGAGTGTATATGCCGGCTTCGGACAGTCCTTTGTGCTGCCTACCCTCCGCCAGCTGCATTCCCGATTTGATATTTCTTCGCCGGACCGTATCATCGGGAACCCGGATCTGAAACCACAAAAGGGGACTCATTATGAAATCGGCTGGAAGATGGAAACGGAAAATAGGCAGTACAAGGCAGCCCTGTTTACGGAAAGAATCAAGGATGATATTTCTTTCTCCAAGCAGACCGGTCAGGATTACTGGAATACGGTGAATGAAGATTTCAAGAATAAAGGACTGGAACTGACAGTAAAAGGACAGGAAAAGAACGGATTTGGATGGCATGCCGGATTTACCTATCAGAATCCTAAAACTAAGGAAAAATCACAGAAAAAGACGGCCAAGACCTATTGGGATCGCCATTATGGAAGAATCCTTCTGAACGGCGGCGTGGATTACACAAAGGATAAATGGGAAACTGCATTGAACTTCAGCTATCTGGCGGATAGGGTGATGACACCCACCAGTGCCCATTCCTACGGTACAAAGCCCTATCTTCTCACATCTTTCTCTGCAAAATATTCTCCTAATAAAACCGATGATATTATTCTGACTGTGGATAATATCCTTAACAGGGAAGATGTGACGTCCCACACGTCAAGTGATTATTATTCCACGCCAACTACATTCCTTTTGTCCTATCGCCATAAATTTTAATAAAAAATATTATTGAGCGAAATGAAAAGCACCGGCCCTGTGAGGGAGCGGTGCTTTTTGCACTTATGAAATTCAAACCACTACGAAAAGCCTGAAAAAGGCGTGCGCACAGACAGATTCCATGGCGAAACTGTCCGATCCATAGAAGGACGCTTTCTTCAGGCTTTCATATCGCGACTGCGATTGATTCCAATTTGAGTTCTCGGCCGGAAAGGATTTGAAAACTCAGAACGCATCGAACGGGCTGGAGACCCGGAGCTCTTATGTATTCATCTATGCGAGATGGCTTGCAGCGGGATCAGGAACCGGGTATTTTTTCGTGGCCACTCCCCGGGCCTTTTCCACACTCTCATCTGTTCTTTATTATACAGGGGGAAAAGGGAAATGGGAATAGGGAAAATCGAAATTATGTTTGCTAATTTTGAAAGCATGCATAGTAAGGCTATGAGTATTAGAGATACATGAAAATTTAAGCGATTTTTTTTGCGACTGACTGTGGTAAAATCCGGTTCCCTGGTCTCTATTTTTCCTATTTCATCCTGATTCATGGTACAATAGAATATATTATTGTGTGTTCGGAGGAATGAATATGGGATTTTTTGACAAAATCAAAAAGGGCCTGACAAAGACCAAGCAGAGTTTGATAAAAAATATCGAAAGCGTAGTCATCGGCTATGCACAGATTGACGAAGATTTCCTGGAAGATTTGGAAATGGTGCTTCTTTCCGGTGATATCGGCGTCCGCACTACGGACTACCTCATGCGGCAGATTCGCCGGGGCGTGACGGAAGGAACCATTCACAATACGAAGGAAGTCATGCCTTTCATGGAGAAGACGGTGGAGGAGCTTCTGAAGGACAGTACAGCCGACGATGAGTATACCCACCATCCGGAGGTCATTCTGGTGGTAGGAGTGAACGGGGTAGGCAAGACCACCACCATCGGCAAGCTGTCGGGCCGTCTCCACAAGGAAGGGAAGAAGGTGCTTCTGGCGGCTGCCGATACTTTCCGTGCCGCTGCATCGGAACAGCTCACCATTTGGGCTGAAAGAACGGGTGCGGACATTGTAAAGCATGCGGAAGGAGCAGATCCGGCGGCGGTAGCCTTTGATGCCGTGTCTGCAGCTAAAGCCAGAGGGGCGGATGTGGTACTCATCGACACCGCCGGCCGTCTCCAGACGAAGGTGAACCTTATGGAAGAGCTGGGCAAAATCAGCCGGGTGGTGAAGAAGGTCATTCCCGATGCGCCTCACCAGACGCTCCTGGTGCTGGATGCCACCACCGGACAGAATGCCATCAGCCAGGCTAAGAATTTCGGCGAAATCGTCCCCCTTACCGGCGTGGTGCTGACGAAGCTTGATGGTACAGCCAAGGGCGGCGTGGTTCTCTCCGTTCATGAAGAGCTTCATGTGCCTATCAAGTGGATCGGCCTGGGCGAAAGGGAAGATGACCTGGACCGTTTCCATCCGGAGGAATTTGCCAAAGCCCTCTTTGAAACGGACGATCATGTGCTGCAGGAAAGCACAAAGGTGTAATATTTGTTGAAATGGCAGGGGTGCATATCCGGAGCACCTCTGTTTCTTTTTATGAAATTGGGGAAAACGATATGAGAAAGCAGTCTGGGAAGAAAGTCATTAGAACAGTGAAACAGGGAACAAGAAAATTTCCTTATCCCGTGACCATTACATTTACGCCTGGGATAGGGGCCATTTATCTTCGGATTTCCAGAACAGGAAAAATTCTAGTGTCTGTACCGGTGGCCATGCCTCTGAAAGAAGCGGAAGATTTCGTCGCTTCCAAGGATGCCTGGATTAAGGAAAAACTGGCAAAGATGCCCGATATCCCTCACTATCACTATGGCAGTGGAGAAAAACATTATTTCCTTGGCAAAGAATACCCCATCGCCTATTTTCACTGTGCCGTGAGCTTTGCGGAGGTGGAAGACGGCAGGCTATGCATTATGATTACGCCACGAACCAAAGATTTTCCCAGTGCTTATAAAAAGCTCATGAAGGAAGAACTGAAGAAGGTCATAGACAAATATATTGCCATCTGGGCGCCCCGCATGGGTGTGAAGCCTTCCTCCTTCAACATCCGTATCCTCAAAAGCCGCTGGGGCAGCTGCAATGTGGCAACCGGGGAGCTTACCTTCGCCCTGGACCTTATCACCAAGCCGGAGGCCTGCATTGAGTCCGTAGTGGTACATGAGCTGAACCATCTGCTGGAAACAGGCCACACGCCCAGCTTCCACGCCCTTATGGCTCGCTGGCTTCCGGACTATAAGGAAAGAACAAAGAAACTGTACGAATATCCAAGGGAGTTTATTTGAAGGGAAGAGAGGCAGGAGGGTCAAAAAGGGGAAGTCTTGTTGGAAATGGTAAATGGTGAATTGTAAATGGTAAATGAAGGTGGGCGCCTTTAAAAATAAGGGCGCCAGTTTGGATAAAACATTCTGCGGCGAAGCCACGCCTCTTCCGCGCCCTTAGGGCGCGGGACCCTTTGAACCTTCTGAACCCGCCTGCCAAAGGCAGGCAGAACCCTCTGAACCCGGGCCGCTTTGCGGCCCTATTATTTTCCCACTACTTCTCTTGACGTAAATATGGTATAATCTAATAGAATAATTTTATACCAAAAGTTTTTTATACCAAGGGCATTGGTTTTTATATAGTTGAGGGGTAGTTCAATGAATAACACCGACTGGAAGATCCTGATTTATCTTCGTGAAGAGCGGAGTATCAATAAGGTGGCAAAGCGGCTTTTTATGACCCAGCCGTCTTTAACCTATCGCCTGAGCCAGATGGAGAAGGAAATCGGCTGCCCTTTATTTATTCGTACCAATAAAGGGGTTCATTTCACCGATGCAGGAAACCGTCTCTTTTCCTTTGCGGAAAAGGAACTGCAGCAGTACCAGGATATGAGAAATTACGTGACCCATGAGCCGAATTCCATTTCCGGGGTGCTCCGCATCGGCGCCAGCCAGTCCTTTGCCCAGTCCCATATGCCTGCTATTCTGAAGGGCTTTGTGGATAAGTATAACGATATTGAAATTTCCCTTACCACCGACACCAGTGATGAGCTGGTGAAACTGGTGAAAAAAGAAGACATTCATCTGGCCATCGTGCGGGGAAACCAGGAATGGCCGGATGCGGATATTCTTTTGGAAGATGCGCCGCTTTACCTGATTTCCGCCAAGAAAATCGACTACAGTACCCTGCCGGACCAGCCTTCCATCCGCTATCGCAGCGATCCCTCTCTGGATGAGCTCCGTACCCAGTGGTGGCGGCAGAATTTTACCGAATCCCCCCATTTCATGCTTACCGTATCCGATTGCCTGACCTGCGTGGAAATCGTGAACCAGGGCCTTGGGCACTCCCTCATTCCGGCGGATCTTCTTCCCAAGTGTGCGCCCCAGGTGAATCGGGAAATGGTGTATGACAAACAGAAACGGCCTCTCTTAAGGCCCAGCCATCTTATTTATAAGCAGGCCATGCTGCAGTCCACACCGGTCAGAATTTTCGTGGAATACATTAGAAATTATTTCAAGGTATAATAAAAAGCCTGTGAAATCACATGATTTCACGGGCTTTTTTATAGTCTTACAAGAAATCCCAGCGCACCGAAAAGCCAGGTGGAAATACCAAGGAAGAGGGCACAGGAAATCTTCTCCAGCTTGAGGCGGAGGGCAAAACGGTGATGACGGCGGGCGTCACCCCAGACGGCATGGATGAGGCCGTGGTAATCCACATGCATCATACGGGCCAGGGTGCAGTAATTTAAAAGAAGATACGTGCAGATGAGGGCCGGACGGATTTCATCCATCATAAACCAGGCCATCCAGGGAAAACAGAGATTGTAGGAAAAGGCGATGTGACCCCCGAGGAAATAAGTCATTTTCTGCTCAAAAGTTTCAGTGAGATCCGTTTTATAGGCAAAAACAAGATAGGCATTGATGGCGCATAAAAAAAGGCACCAGAAAAACAGGAACGGCATACAGATTCCCTCCGGAGTATTGTTATTGTTCTTTTATATTTTGATTATAACATTCTATGATTCTCTTTCCCATACCCTGAAAAATGGGAGAAATCGGGGCATTTGCGGAGTCTCGAGCACCGTTCATGACCGCCGAGGAGATGGAAGGACGGAAGAGGAAACAGGGATACCTTTGGCGCAGAAAGCGTTATTTTATGGAAATTTGGATAAAGGAAAAATAAATTCTAAAATCACTTTGCTATAGAAAAAATATTATAAAGAGTGACACTCTTTCTATAACTGGCAGATGCAGAGGAAAGTGATAGAATGAGGCTAGAAGGCTGGTGGGCTAGTAGGCTAGTGGGCTGGTGGGACAGTGGGACAGTGAGATATATCCGCTGTCCGCTTACCGCTATATGCTTCCCACCGACCGGCATTTACCGGCCAATGAGTCACTATCGGCATGCACCAAGATTCTTCGCTTTCACTCAAAATAACTGTGTTAGGCGGCGGGGGCGCAGCGAGCCGGAAGGGGTTAGCCGCTGAAGGCGGTTTATAAAACTCATTGCCCGAGGGGCAATCCACAACCTTCCCTTTTGAACCCTATGAACCCTTATAACCCGGCGCCTGCAGGGCGCCAAAGGAGGTTTTTATGAAAAAATTTACGACTTTCATTCTGGCATTTTTCTTTTCCCTCACTGCCTGTCTCCTGTCGGAGGCATCAGACACCCAGGAGATGAATCGGAAGATGGGGTATTTTGACAATACCCGCACCGTGCTCCTTTTGTCTCCCCGGGTCAGCGGAAACGGCGGGGAAGCGGCTTCCTATGTGAATCGGGAAATGAAGCAGATTTTCCGCTATCCCTATTACCGGACCCTGGATACCACAGGTTATGAAGGCGCCATTTCTCCATCCGACCTCCCGCGTCTGGCAGACGAATCGGGAGCAGATATTGTGGTACTGCCGGTGATTCAGTGGCAGCAGTGGATTTTCCATCGTTTCCTCTTTGATGACGGAGACGACATCATTCAGACAAGGGCTGTTGTGGATATTTACAGCTATAAAAAAACCGACGGCACTGTGCGGGATGACCGGGGCACCTATTTTGCCACGGAAGATGAAGGAACGGTAAGAAATGTATACATCCTTGACGATATCATGAAGAGAGTATACAAGACCTTCCCCTATCGCCGTGTGCCTACCGACGTGTCCAGAAGCCTCACCGGAGAAACGGCAGATAATACGCCAAAGGCTGTGATGAAGGGCTGAGGGGGCCGCTGCCCGCTTCGTCATGCAGCACTGGTGACACAAAAGGGAATCCCGTAACGTTAGGGGGCTGTGAAAAAATGTAAATCATTTTTTCACAGCCCATATTTTATATCAGC
>NZ_CALGPS010000047.1 GCF_937959425.1 uncultured Dialister sp. | reverse complement strand
TACATACCTTGCCCACCCCTGCCCAGGGGTGGGTGGCGAGCGCAGCGAGCCGGAAGGGGTCAGCTGCCTGCGGCAGCTGATATAAAATATAGGCTGTGAAAAAATGATTTACATTTTTTCACAGCCCCCCTAATACCCTCCGTCACGCAGCACTGGTGACACCAAAGCAAATCCTGTAACGCTGACTTCATAATCATTGCCGCGCAGCAGCAATCCACAACCCTCGCAGCCGATAGGCTGCGTCAAACCTAAGAACCCGACCGCCCAAAGGGCCGGTCAATCTTAAGAACCTTTTTCCCTTTGGAACCCTCTAAATGTGCTATAATGAGTGAACCGGCAGGGGAGGAATATTTCCTTTCCATCTGCTTTACATACAGACTTTTTGAAATTGATTTCCCAAAACAGGGAGGTACCTATGGATAGAGAAGACTTGGACAAACAGCTGAAAGAAAATGGAGAAGCCATGAAGGACACATCCCGTGGTTCCAGAAGCGGAAGAATGAAAATCGCAGCACTGGCGCTGGCCATGCTGGTTATCGGCGGTGCAGGAGGATGCTACTTCGGCGGATTCTCCGGCACCCAGAAATCGCCGGCCGCTTCTTCCTACCAGATGCCCCAGGGCAGCAATAAAAAAATGGAAGACCTGCCTGCCATTCGCAACACCGCCGTGGTGCAGGCGGTGAAGGAAGTGGGGCCTGCCATCGTAGGCATTACAACCAGAGTCTATGACCGGGACATGTTCAACCGCCGGGTGGAAGTGGGGCAGAGCGTAGGCTCCGGTGTCCTTTTTGACAAGAAAGGATACATTGTCACCAACAACCATGTAGTATCCGGCAGCAAAGAAGTGAATGTAAGCCTTTCCAGCGGCAAAACTGTACCGGGCAAGGTGGTAGGCACAGACCCCTCCACAGACCTGGCGGTAGTCAAGATTGAAGGCAGCGATGATCTGCCTGTTGCCACCTTCGGCGACTCCGACGCCCTGCAGGTAGGGGAGACTGCCATTGCCATCGGCAACCCCCTGGGACTGGAATTCCAGGGCACCGTCACCGTGGGCGTCATCAGTGCCCTGAACAGAAGCCTGGATGACATCGACCAGCGTTTCAAACTCATCCAGACAGATGCGGCCATCAATCCCGGCAACTCCGGCGGCGCCCTGGTGACTGCCGACGGCAAGGTGGTAGGCATCAACAGTGCCAAAATCGCCAAGGAAGGGGTAGAAGGCATGGGCTTTGCTATTCCTATCAACTCCGCCAAAGGCATTATCCAGCAGCTGATTTCCAACGGCAAAGTGACCAGGGCCTATCTGGGTGTCTATGCGGCAGACAAGGACATTGCCCAGCGCTATGGCTACAACTGGGACCATGACGGCGGCGTGCTGGTGATGAAAATTGCCTCCAGAAGCCCCATGAGCCTCACGGACATCCGTCCCGGCGACTACATTCTTGCCATTGACGGCCAGACCTTCGACACTGTAAAAGGCATGAGAGAAATCCTGGATAATCATAAGCCCGGAGACCGCATCAAAGTCACCTACGAACACAATGGAAAGAAAGAAGACACCGAAGTCCTTCTGGCAGCGGCACCGGAGTCCGGAAACTGATGAGATTCACATTTCTAACCATTGGAAAAATCAAAGAAAAGTGGATGCGTCAGGGAATTGATGAATATTTGAAACGACTTTCCCCCATGGCCAAAGTGGAAATCCTTTCCCCTGATGAAGAAAAAATGCCGGAAAATCCATCTCCTGCCATGAAAGAAAAAGTGATGGAAAAAGAAGGGGACAAACTTCTGAAATACCTGAAGGACGAAGACTTCCTCATCCTTCTTGACCTCAAGGGAAAACCGGTGACATCCGAAGGCCTGGCGGACATCCTCCGCCGGAAAATGGTATCCGGCACCAGTCACTTCTTCTTCATGATCGGCGGCCCCTACGGCAACGGCGAAAACATAAGGAAACGGGCGAACCTGAAAATTTCCATCAGCGCCATGACCTTCACCCACCAGATGGCCCGCCTTATCTTGGCGGAACAGGTCTACCGCGCCATGAAAATCATCCGCCACGAACCCTATCACCTGTGAGACATGGGGCCGGCTGTCCGCCCTGACGGACAGGCCCTGCGGGCGTCAGGGTTTCAGATGGTTCAAAAGGTGCAAAGGGTGGTGGGCGTAAATCAGTTTTATCTTTAACAACCTGAAGTCCCGTGAAATTATATCTATTTCGGGGTTTGGACTCCCATC
>NZ_CALGPS010000046.1 GCF_937959425.1 uncultured Dialister sp. | reverse complement strand
CACATCGTAATGACATGTACTTTCTGAATTCTTCTTAACGCAATAGCATTAGCCCAAAGGGCTGTCAAACCTAAGAACCCTTGCGCCGATAGGCGCATCAAACTTGAGAACCTTTCACTCTGCCGCCGCTCGCAAAAAACCATTTGCAAAGCTCTATATATTGTGCTACAATAATTTTGCTGGGATGGCCCGGCTTTTTTAAATGCAAAGTTTGCAAAAATCTGTTGACTTGTGCATTGTGCTTGTGATATACTAATCAAGCATGTTAATTGGCCGCGGGCCGAGAAAGATTGAGTGAGGTGTAAAGAATGCGTGAAGGAATTACTCTTGCATGCACAGAATGCAAGCGCCGCAATTATCGTACAAACAAGAACAAGAAGAATACGACCGAACGTATCGAAATGATGAAGTACTGCAAATGGTGCCACAAACACACTCTGCATAAAGAAACCAAATAATTTTGAGTGATTGAAACTGGGGTGTGAGCATGGCCAAGGCGAAGCGTAAGACACAGGCAGCGAAAGCACAGGAAGCTAATGCTTCATGGACCAGGTTTTTCAAAGAAACCAAGATGGAAATGAAAAAGGTCATCTGGCCTGAAAAGCACCAGATGGTGCAGTACACCATTGCCGTCATTGTGTCCGTGATTTTGGTTTCATTCCTGATCGTTGCAGTAGACTTCGTATTCAGTGGCCTCTCCAAATTATTAGTACACGCTGTGGGCTGAAAGGAGAGAGACTATGTCGGATATGGAAGTTGAAAACAAGAATGTAAAAGCAGAAAATCAGGCTGAAGTCAGTGCTCCGACCGAAATTGGCGAACCTACTGAAGGGGCCAAGAAAGATATCCGCTGGTATGTCATTCATACTTATTCCGGATATGAAAACAAGGTCAAAGATACGCTGACAAGGAAAGTCCATTCCATGGGAATGGATGATACCATCCGTGAAATTCTGCTCCCACTGGAAGAAGAGGAAGAAGAAAAAGACGGGAAGGTAAAACTTGTCTCCCGTAAAGTATTCCCCGGCTACCTTCTCATCAGAATGGAAGTGAATGACCGGAGCTGGTATGTGGTTAGAAATACACCCGGCGTTACCGGTTTCGTAGGGACCACAACCAAGCCGATTCCCCTTTCCGATGAAGAGGCAGAAAGAATCATTCATGGCGGAAACAAAGCCGCAAAGAATGAAGTAGATGTGAAACCGGGTGACCGGATCCGCATCACCAAAGGCGTGTTCGAAGAAAGAACCGCCGTGGTTCTGGAAGTTTCCGATGACCGCACCAAGATTAAAGCGGATATCAGCAACTTCGGTACTACTACTACGATAGAGTTGGAAGCAGGTTCATTCGAACCCCTTCCTTAAATATACTCTTGTGAGACTGTCTTGAACTAGGCTCGTCTCACTGTGGGAGGGCCCGTTACAGCCCGAAATTACCACATTCCCAATACGGATAGGAGGTGTAACATTATGGCAAAGAAAGTATCCAAAATCGTAAAACTGCAGGTTGCTGCAGGTAAAGCTACCCCGGCACCGCCAGTAGGCCCGGCCCTTGGCCAGGCAGGCGTTAACATCATGGCCTTCGTTAAAGACTTCAACGATCGCACTGCTAAGCAGGTAGGCCTGGTTATCCCTGTAGAAATTACCGTTTTTGAAGATAGGAGCTTTACATTCATTTGTAAGACTCCGCCGGCAGCCGTTCTTCTGAAGAAAGCTGCAGGCATCGAAAAGGCTTCCGGTGAACCCAACAAGAAAAAAGCTGGCAAAGTCACCAAAGCCCAGGTCAAGGAAATCGCTGAAACAAAGATGCCTGACCTGAACGCTAACGACGTAGAAGCAGCAATGCGTCTCGTTGAAGGCACAGCCCGTTCTATGGGCATCGAAGTTGTAGACTAAGACTGACCCGTTCGTGGCAGGGACGATCCCTAATGACCACATAGGAGGAAACAATGGCAAAACTGACAAAGAAACAGAAGGCAGCTGCAGCCATCGTTGACAGTCATAAGCTCTATGACATCGACGAAGCTGTAAAGCTGGTCAAAGAAGCAGCATCCGCAAAATTCGATGAAACCATCGAAGCTGCTTTCAATCTCAATATCAACCCGAAATACGCTGATCAGCAGCTCCGCGGCGCTACTGTTCTTCCCGCAGGCACCGGCAAAACCAAGAAAGTTCTTGTTTTCGCCAAAGACCACAAGGAAGACGAAGCAAAGGCAGCAGGCGCTGATTACGTAGGCGGAAAAGAACTGGCCGACAAGATTATGCAGGGCTGGATGGACTTTGACGTCGTAGTGGCTACCCCGGACATGATGGCTGTAGTAGGCCGTCTGGGCCGTATCCTCGGACCGAAAGGCCTCATGCCTAACCCGAAGGTTGGCACCGTAACCATGGACGTTACCAAGGCTGTCAACGAAATCAAAGGCGGCAAGGTACAGTACCGTACCGACAAAGCAGGCAATGTACAGGTTATCATCGGCAAAGCATCCTTTGACGAAGACAAACTGAAACAGAACCTTCTGGCTATCTTCAACACCATTCAGAAAGCTCGTCCTTCCACTGTTAAAGGTGTATACATGAAGAGCCTGACCATCAGCTCCACTATGGGACCCGGAATCCATCTGGACATTCCCGCAATGGCAGCAGCAAAAGCTTAATAAGCCTATTTACACTTAGCTTAAGACCGGCGGTAAATCTTTTTAAAGGGCCAAGGCCCGCCTCCCGAGGCTGAGTACTGGAAAAGCCAGTACACGACCTCGCAGGCTCTGCGGGGTCGTTTTAGCTAACGTGATAAATAAAAATCAATAGCAGAGGAGGTGTACTCATGAGCGAAGAAAAGTACGAAGTAAGAATCCGTCCCGAAAAGGAAGCTGTCGTTGCAGAAATGAAAGACAGACTCTCCTCCCAGGGCATTGTTCTCCTGACATTCAACAAACTGACAGTAAAAGACGCAACACTGCTGCGTCGTAAATTCCTGGCTCACGGCGTTGAATACAAAGTTATTAAAAACACACTGACTCGTATTGCAGCTGACGAACTTGGCCTGGAAGGCCTTGACGACCTGCTCCAGGGCCCGAACGGTCTTGCAACATGCAAAGACGATCCCGTAGCACCGGCAGCAGCTCTGAAAGAATTCCTGAAAGAAACCAAGAGCGAAGCAATCACCGTCAAAGCTGGCGTACTCGATGGCAAAGTCATCGACAAAGATGCTGTTAAGGCTCTGGCAGACCTGCCAAGCAGAGAACAGCTCCTCGGTATGGTGGCAGCAACCCTGCTGGCTCCCATTTCCGGACTGGCACGTGCCCTCAACGGCAACATCCAGAACCTCGCATATGCTCTCGAAGCTGTGCGTAAACAGAAAGAATCTGCGTAAGATTTACGCGTAAAATCATTCCATGGAGGAAACAAAAATGACAAACGAAGAAATCCTTGAAGCCATTAGCAATATGTCCGTTCTCGAACTCTCTGAACTGGTTAAAGCAATCGAAGACAAATTCGGCGTATCCGCTGCAGCTCCTGTAGCAGTAGCAGCAGCTCCGGCAGCTGGCGCAGCTGCAGCAGCTGAAGAAAAGACCGAATTCGACGTAATCCTGAAGGAAATCGGCGAAAAGAAGATCCAGGTTATCAAAGCCGTTCGTGAAATCACCGGCCTGGGCCTGAAAGACGCTAAAGCTCTCGTTGATGGCGCTCCGAAAGAAGTTAAAACCGGCGTAGCTAAAGCTGAAGCTGAAGAAATGAAGAAGAAACTGGAAGACGCTGGCGCAACTGTAGAACTGAAATAATTGCGGCTCTTCTAAAACCACGATAAAATGGGACTCCTCAGGGGGTCCCATTTTTAAATGTCCTAAAATAAGAAAAGTGGCAGCGGGAAATGCTGAATCATCTTCCCTCTGCCACTTTTGGCGGTGATTTACCATGGTTATCCTTGCTGCGTCATTTCGATGGTTGTCAGCGGAGTGGAGAAATCTCCCAGACAGGCGGTTTCCTATTGTGATGATTCCCCTGGTGTCATGCCGTACAGGATATCCTTCGCGAATAGTTTCCTATCGTGATGCTTCACTATGGCGTCATGCCGTGCAGGAAACCACTCGCGAATAGTTTCCTGTCGCGATGAACCACTATAGTGTCACGTCGGATAGGAAACTATTCGTCTATAGTTTCCTGTTTCTATGATTCACCACAGCGTCATGCCGTGTAGGAAACTATTTGCCTATAGTTTCCTGTCTCTATGATTCACTATAGTGTCATGCCGTACAGGAAACTGTTCGCAAACAGTTTCCTGCCGCGGTGAACCACGATGGTATCAAGCCGAGTAGGAAACTGTTCGCAAATAGTTTCCTGCCGCGATGAACCACTACAGTGTCATGTCGGATAGGAAACTATTCGTCTATAGGTCCTGTCTCTATGATTCACCACAGCGTCATGCTGAGTAGGAAACTTTTCGCAATCAGTTTCCTGCCGCGATGGACTTCCATAGTGTCATGTCGGATAGGAAACTATTCGCAAACAGTTTCCTGCCACTGTGTTTCACCATGGTGTCATGTCGTACAGGAAACTTTCAGCAGACAGTTTCCTGTCTCTTATCCCTCAAATCCTTCTTTCAGCTGCCGGAGCCCCTGTTCCAGTGTTTTTCTGGGGCAGGCCAGGTTGAAGCGGAGGAATCCTTCCCCCTCTCTGCCGAAGACGTATCCCATGTCCAGCCACAGGCGGCAGTCATAGAGGACTTTGTGCTCCAGGGCTTCATTGGAGAGGCCGTAGGCGGAGGCGTCGATCCAGATGAGGTAGGTGCCTTCCGGTTCTATGAGTTTCATTTTCGGAAGGTTTTCTTTCAGATATTTCCTTGCGAAATCCAGATTTTCCCGGATGTATTCCTTCACTGTATCCAGCCACTCCCGGCCTCCTTCGTAGGCGGCGCGGCAGGCGGCAAGGCCCATGACGTTCAGCTGGTCATAGCCGAAGGAGTCCAGCTCTTCCTGGAAGGCACGGCGGATTTCCGGATTTGGAATAAGGATGTTCGAATTTTGAAGGCCGGCTATGTTGAAGGTTTTGGAAGGGGCGGTGCAGATGATGGCGTTCCGGGCCGCTTCCTCGCTGACTGTGCCGAAGGCGGTATGGGTGAATCCGGGGTAGGTGAAGTCCTCGTGGATTTCATCGGCCACGATTTTCACGCCGTGGGCCAGGCAGATGTCCGCATACCTGGTAAGCTCTTCCCTTGTCCATACCCGGCCTACGGGGTTGTGGGGCGTGCAGAGTAGAGCCAGCTTTACATGGCCCTTGACGATTTTTTCTTCCAGATCCGCAAAGTCCATTTCATAGTGACCATTCTTCAGGACAAGGGGGCTGTTCACCAGTTTCCTTCCGTTCTTGATGACGGCGTTCAGGAAGGGGTAGTACACCGGCTGATTAATGAGGATGCCGTCTCCTTCTTTGGTCAGCGCCTTGACCGCCAGATTGATGGCAGGCACCACGCCGGGGGTCTTGATGAGCCACTCAGGGCGGATGGCCCAGTGGAAATATGTTTCCTGCCAGTTGGCCAGGGCTTTGAAATAGGCATCGCCGGATTCGGAATAGCCGAATATGCCATGGCGCACCCGCCCTTCCAGGGCGTCAAGAATAGGCTGGGCCACCTTGAAATCCATGTCCGCCACCCAGAAGGGCAGTACATTCGCCGGCTTTCCACGGGCAGTGGCAAAATCATACTTCAGGCAGCCGCTCCCGCGGCGGTCAATGATGGTATCTAAATCGGAAAGTTTCATGATGGACTCCTTTGTATGTATTGATTCAATGTTGGCGTCATGCGTGGCGCTTGATCGCATTCCCGAAGGTTGACAGCCCCTTCAGGGCTGAGGGTTGAGGCGGGCGCCTGTGGTGCGGTCGGGATCGGGACCGGGACCTGGGCGGTGCTTTCCGGTATTCCCGTAGGGGCCTGCGCCTGTGGCGCAGAGGGGCATATAGCCCTGTGTTGACACACGGGCTAAGGGTTGCATCGCTTCGCTCAAGGGGCAGCTGCCGTGGTGGGTGCCCTAAATTTATGGAAGGCGCCAGTTTGTATCAAACCTTCATAATCGGGCTTTCGCCCGTGGGAAAACTATACAACCGCCCTGCGGGCGAGGAAATGCATTCCCCTTTTGGTGGCTGGCGCCACCACCTTTCCGCCCCGCGGAGCGGTGGGACTATGGGTACTTAGCCATGGAGCCATGTCTCTGCAGGAAAGCATAGAAACCTATTCTGCCCCCTGAACAGGGGGAAGTCCGGCGCAGCTCGGATAGGGGGTGGCGAGCGCAGCGAGCCAATTCGCAGAATGCTTATCATGTCATATGACACTGAAAGTAAATCCCGTAACGCTGACTTTATAAGCATTGCCCGAGAGGGCAATCCACCACCCTTTGAACCCTCTGAACCTTTTGAACCCTATGAACCCTCACACCGTAGGCGTGTCCAATGGCGCAGCCCGGATAGGGGGTGGCGAGCGCAGCGAGCCAATCCGCAGAATGCTTATCATGCCATATGACACAGAAAAGTAAATCCCGTAACGTTCTTGCATCCCCTTTAGGGGAAGAGGGCCACGAAGTGGCGAAGGGATGTACGAGGGTAAGAATGATTATGATACTTGATGTGGACGTGACCGCCGAAAGGCGGCATTATAATACTTATCGCCCGAGAGGGCGATACCACAACCCTCAGCGCCGCAGGCGCTGTCGCCCCCTGAGCGAAGCGATGCAACCCTTCTATACAACCTGCGGCGCCAGCCGCGCCCCCTTTTTTATAATCTGCGGCGAAGCCGCCACCACAACCCTCGGCCTGAAAGGCCGTCAAACTTAAGAACCCTCCGGCCCATAGGGCCGGTCAATCCTAAGAACCTTTCCCTTCACAACCCTTCTACACAACCCGCCGCCGACAGGCGGCCACAACCTTCGGCCCGAAGGGCCGTCAACCTTCCCCTCTGAACCCTTTGAACCTTTTGAACCCTCTGAACCCTCGCGCCTTTGGCGCGTCCTTGAACCCTCACGCCGCAGGCGTGTCTCGGGCCGCTCTACGGCTCCTTATCCAAATGCCTGTTCCAGATCGGCAATCAGGTCATTCACATCTTCAATGCCGACGGAGAGGCGGAGGAGGCAGCTGGTGATGCCCCGGGACTGCCGTTCTTCTTCTGTAAGGTCGCTGTGGGTCTGGGTGGCGGGGTAGGTGATAAGGCTTTCCACGCCGCCGAGGCTTTCGGCGAAGCGGATGAGTTTTACATTTTTCAGCACCTGGAGAGCGGTTTCATGGCTGTCGGTGTAGAAAGAAAGCATGGCACCGGCGCCGCGGGACTGTTTGAAATGGATATCGCGGCCGGGAAAATCGGCGAGGCCGGGGTAGAAGACTTTGGATACCTTGGGATGATTTTCCAGCCATTCCGCCAGAGTTTCCGCATTCTTCTGGGCCGCTTCCATGCGGAGGGCCAGGGTTTTGATGCCTCTGGTGACGAGCCAGCTGTCCCAGGGAGCCAGGCAGCCGCCTACGGTTTTATAGAGGAAGCGCAGTTTATCGGCGATTTCCTTATCCTTTACCACCACGAAGCCTGCCAGGGTGTCATTGTGGCCGGCCAGGTACTTGGTACCGCTGTGGATGACGATATCGGCGCCAAAATCGATGGGATTGCAGAAATAGGGGCTCATGAAGGTATTGTCTGCAATGAGCAGGGCGCCGTGGGCATGGGCAATGTCTGCGATTTTCCGGATGTCCGTAATCTGCATCATGGGGTTGGTGGGGGTTTCGATGTACACTGCCTTCACCGTTTCATCAAAGGCCTCTTCCACTTGATCCGGATGGGAGGTGTTCACGAATTTAAAACGGATGCCGTTCTTTTCATTGACGAAACGGAAAAGACGGATGGAGCCGCCATAAAGGTCATCGGAGGAAAGGATGGTATCTCCCGGCCTGAAAAGTTCCATTACCATGGAAATGGCGGCCATGCCGGAAGAATAGCTGGTACAGTCACAGCCGTGCTCAAGGGCGGCTACCACCTTTTCCGCGCTCTCCCTGGTAGGATTTTGCACCCGGGTATAATCGTAGCCTGTGGACTCTCCCAGCTCCGGATGGCCGAAGGTGGCACTCTGAAAAACCGGTACGGAAATGCAGCCGGTGGGATCCTTCCAGTCGCTGCCATGAATGCAGATTGTTTTGATATTCATATGAAAACCTCCCTGAATGTTTTTGGAAATAAAAAAATCGTCCCTCAAAAATGAGAGACGATGATTCACCGTGTTACCACTCTGCTTTTCCCCTCCGTCACCGGAAAGGGACTTGACAGGTACGCCGGACAAAGCCATAAATACCCTGCTGCTGTAACGGGCAGTCCCGGCGGGCTTCACGATTCGGCCCGGAGGCTCCAAGTCCATCTTCCGGCGCCCCTCCTGCACTGCTTTCACCATACGCAGCTCTCTTTGCCATTCAAGGAACCGTACTCTTCTTGTCATTGCCTTCTTTGAAATTGAAAATATGATACCACGGGTAAGGATGATTGTCAAGATGAGTGTGCTAGATAGTAAGTGTACTAGTATACTGGTGGGCTGGTTTCCTATGGTGATGATTTACCATAGGGTCTCTCAGCCCCGTCATTTCGAGCGGAGCGAGCCACCCACCCCTGAAACAGGGGGGCAAGGGATGTAGTGACGCGGTTCCTTTTCCCTCCATAAACTAGGGAAGCGCTGATTAAATCGTTATCGGATTTCATTCTTGTATTTTTATTCAATGCAAGGAATCAGTCGACGCGAATAGCGAGCTATTTAAGGAGACTGATGACGCAGTATTGGATAAAAATACATATGAAATTCGATTCTGCGAATTAATCAGTGCTTCCTTTTCCCACCCCCGCACTCGGGGGGGACCACGTCAGTAGTGGAAGGGGGGAGGCCGCCGCAGGCGGCCGGGGCTGTGAAAAAATGTTCAATCATTTCTTCACAGCCTCCTATAAACTGCGGCGTCAGCCGCCACCACAACCCTCAGCGCCGGCAGGCGCTGTCAAACTTAAGAACCTTCGGAGCGAAGCTCCGGCAAACCTAAGAACCTTTTCCCCAAAAGACCTGACACCCCTATCCTCCATCGCCTCGCGGCGACAGGAGCTGTGAAAAAATATAAGTCATTTTTTCACAGCCCATATTTTATATCAGCTGCCTGCGGCAGCATGCCTTTGGCAATCCTCCCTCGCCACTTCGTGGCCCTCTCCCGCCCCGGTGGGAAGCGTGTCACTGGATTC
>NZ_CALGPS010000045.1 GCF_937959425.1 uncultured Dialister sp. | reverse complement strand
ATGGGATGACGCGAATAGCGAGCTATTTAAGGAATCCCATGACGAAGCAGTGCATGAAAATTTTTATGAAAGCAGACTCTGTGAATGAATCAGTGCTTCCCCCAAAGTCTCCCGTCATTTCTGCCGCGATAGATGTCTAAAGTCCTGGATTTCTCTGTTATTTTTTCAGTTTTCACTGAGTTTTTACCATTTTCCGGAAATGGTGAGGGAGAAAAGCGGTACCATTTTCTTCTTTCCATCACTCCATAGAATCATTTCTTATGGCCAACTGGGAAACATATGGAGTGATATCCGGTAGAACCGCGGGCTTTTCGTGCCCCTCTACTATATAAATAACGGCAGGTTGTGATTTTTGAAAAGAGAAGAAAAAAATTATTCAAAATATCATTTCCCACTCATCTTGTTTCTAATCTTTTCTATCGCTTCAGCGGAAGTGGCAAGGGAACTGGATTTGTAGGGGAACGTAGTGACCCCAGAATCCGGTGACACGCTTCCCACTGGGGCGAAGGTGGTGGCGAAGCCACCAAAGGGAGTGGTGCTTTTCCCTCGCCCGCCAGGGCGGTTGTATGGTTTTCCCAGCCACTAGCTACCAGCCCCCAGCCACCCCTCGCCCGCAAGGGTGGTTGGCTTGTTTTCCCACGGGCAAAAGCCCGGTTGTATGGTTTTATAAAAAGAGGGCTCCAATCATTAGAAGGAGCCCCCGCCGCAAGGCGGTATATAATTACGCCGCCACCATGATCCTCACGGCCAAAGGCCGTGTCAAACCTGAGAATTCCTTTGCTTATGAACCCTCACGCCCGCAGGACGTGTCCATAAAGACACGCCACCAATATACAAAAACCAGTTCATGCCGGAACTGATTCCACTGTTGAATTTCACAAAAAAGTAACCTCCAATTTGCAGCATCATAAGTGTCTCGGATTGAACCGGACTATATCGTGGATTTAACCGGATGTGGCAGTCAGCCAAAGGCAGCTGCAGCGGTGATTACCATAATGCAAATGGAGGTTACTACCTATATGATAGTCCAAATCGGTCCGGCTGTCTATAGATCATTCATCCGGTAACCGGCATTTCTTCCGGACCCCCAGGGATTCCCTTCAAAAGTTAAGGAAGTCAATGAAGTTTCATAATGAAGTGAATGTGAAGTTTATAGTGAAGTAAGTGTGAAGTTGATAGTGAAGTGAATGTGAAGTATAATTGAAGTAGTTCATGAAGTTTCCTGAAGGAGGTGGCCCCATGCTGTTAGAGGAGCTGATACCTAATGCCGGTTTAGAAGATTACTGGACTGAATACAAACGCCAGCTAAATAGAGATGATATTTTAAGCTGGCTGAAAACGGCAGCCGGTTTTGCCAATGCCGATGGCGGAGACCTGTATGTGGGAGTGGATGATGAAACCCATACTTTGCTTGGCTTTGACCGTCACGGTGCTGATAAAGAGCGGAATTATTTCAACAGCCAGGTGAATGAGCATCTGGTGCCACGGCCGGATATACGTATAGAATTCCTTCGGTATACCATCAGGGACCAGGAGCGTTTTATCCTTCATATCATGGTGAAAAGTTCTGCTGTAAAGCCGGTTATCCTGAAATATAAAAACGTGCCTGCCATTTATATGCGCCGGGACGGTTTTACTAACGGGGCTACCTATGAAGAAATTATCGAAATGAGCATCAAAAGCCAGCATGCTGAGTTTGACACGCTGCCTTCAGACCGCATGTACAAACGGGGAGATTTTACCGGCCTCCTGGCTTTTTTCAAAGAGCACAACAATGGCAAAGAGTTTACAGACAAAGCTCTGCAGTCTATCGGTTTTTTCAATGAAAAGGGACTATTGGCCAACGGCTCGGTGCTCTTTGCCGATGATTATGCCGGCGGCAAAACAGATATGACCTGCTCCGTTTTTTCCGGGTTCAATAAAGGAAGCGAACGGATTGTCACAGTCAACAGATTTCATGGAAATTTGATTCAGAGTATTTCCTATGCCTGCGACTTTGTTGCCCAGCGGATGAATCACTCCTTCATTAAAACGGATAACGGACGCGTAAATCTTGACGCTTATCCTGCCCGAGCCGTTTTCGAAGGGGTTGTCAATGCGATGGCTCACCGCGATTACTATCTGGATGGTACACAGATTCAAATCGATATGTTCCGTGACCGCCTTGAAATCTCATCCCCCGGCAGCTTTTATCGTGGAGCCCCCTTCGAAAAGACTTATAACCTTTCCTCCATTATTTCAAAAAGAAGAAATGAACTGATTTGTGCTGTGCTGGTAGCCTGTAATGTAATGGAGGCCGCAGGCACAGGCTTTGATAAGATTACAGAAGACTACTCCAAGGCAGATGCCAATCATAAGCCTTATATCTTTTCTGCTTCCGATCATTTTACCCTGGTTCTTCCGGACTTAACCTATGAGCAGGGAGTTGCGGCATCGGACGACGCAAAACTCGAATTTGTTCCTCCCCGAAACGGAACAAAGTACGATGCGGCTATTCTTATGTATTGCCTGGGGCAGGCCAGAAGGATTTCCGACATTGCCCGGCATCTCGGTTTGAGCCCTTCTTCTTATTTCCGTAAAAATATTTTGAACCATTTGATAGAGCAGAAATACCTGTTAGAAAGTCAAAAGGGACGCTCCAGGTATTACCGGACGAATCCCAATGCTGTCCGTTTGAAATGATTCAGCAGATGAAAATGCCCGCCATATTCTTATGGCAGGCATTTTTGATTGAAGACGCTTCGCGTCAGTATGATGACTGCTTCATAGCCAAATGTGGGCACCCTTTAAATGATGAAGGGCTCCTCCAATCATTTGAAGAAGCCCCCGCCGCAAGGCGGTATATCATTGCGCCGCAGGCGCCACCACAACCCTCGCGCCGAAGGCGCGTCAAGCCTTGGAACCTTCAGGGCGCAGGCCCTGTCAAACTTCGGGCCGAAGGCCCACAACCCTCACGCAAAGCGTGTCATTTTTCCGGGAATGGCGGCCAGCCCAGTTCTTTGCCGCCGATAATGTGGGCGTGGAAATGGAAGACGGACTGTCCTGCCTTTTCTCCTGTGTTGATGACAAGACGGAAGCCATCTTCTTTCAGGCCTGCTTCCAGGGCGATTTTCTTGACTACCAGGAAGAAGTCAGCGAAGTTCTTGTTGTATTCTTCGTCGAAGGCAAGGATATTGTCCACGTGTTTTTTCGGAATCACCAGGATGTGCACCGGTGCACAGGGTTCGATGTCCTTGAAGGCATACCAGTTTTCATCTTCATAAACTTTGGTGCTGGGAATTTCTCCGGCAGCGATTTTGCAGAAAATACAATCAGCCATTCTTATTCCTCCTCTGCTAACACGCCTGACAGGCCATCTTCGGTGATAGTATCAATCCTGACAGGATACATTTTGCCTTTTTCTATATGTGAATCTCTGATGGACACCCGGATGTATTCGTCGGTGAGTCCTTCAAAGAAACCATCCTTTACTTCTTCCGCCAGCACATGGACTACGCGGCCCATGAACTGTTTTCTGTATTCCAGGGCAATGCCTTTTTCCAGCTCCTGTACCCGGTGAACCCTTTCTTTTTTCACCTCATTGGACACCTGGTTTGGGTAGGATGCCGCCGGCGTGCCGGTGCGGCGGGAGTAGGGGAATACGTGGATGCCGGAGAATTTGATTTCCTTCAGTGTTTCCAGGGTTTCCAGGAAATTTTCCTCTGTTTCTCCCGGGAAGCCTACGATGAGGTCGGTGGTGAGGGCAATGCCCGGCACCTTTTCCCGAAGTTCGGAAATCAATTTCTTGAACTGGGGCAGCCGGTAGTGGCGGTTCATGCCTTTCAGCACGGCGTCGGAGCCGGACTGGATGGGCAGGTGCAGATGACGGCATACCTTCGGTTCATTCTGCATGATATGGATGAGGTCTTCCGAAAGTTCCACTGATTCCACGGAGCCCAGACGGATGCGGAGGAGATCCGGAATCTTCACCAGCTCCGCCACCAGGGTAGCAAGAGAGGTGCCGTCATGAAGGTCTTTGCCGTAATTGCCAAGGTGGATACCGGTCAGAACCACTTCCCGGTAGCCTTCAGACACCAGGTGCCTGATTTCTTCCACCGCATCCTTCTGGAGGCGGGATTTCAGCTTGCCCCGGGCATAGGGGATAATGCAGAAGGTGCAGTAATTGTCGCAGCCTTCCTGTACCTTCACGAAGGCACGGGTGCGGACTTCACCGGACGCATCGACCCACATGTTTTCAAAACGGTCTACCTTCATAATGTCCACCGTCTCGTTGAGGGGCTTCTTGTCCGTGCGGTGCATGGCTTCTTCCACATAGTCCACAATATGGGTGCGGTTCTGCAGTCCTACGATGACGTCCACATCCCCCATTTTTTCGAAGACTTCCGGCGCCAGCTGGGCATAGCAGCCGGCCACCGCAATCACCGCATGGGGATGGGCCCGGCGGATGCGGCGCACCATCTGTCTTGATTTCCTGTCGCCGATACTGGTGACAGAGCAGGTATTGACCACGTACACATCGGCGTCGTCATTTTCCCCTGCCTGGGCGTACCCGTTTCTCATAAAGAGGGTACGCATGGCGTCGCTGTCATACTGGTTGACCTTGCAGCCAAGTGTAATGAAGGACACCTTTTTTCCTGAGTGTAATGTATTATTTTCCATGTGTTCATTATAACACGGAGGATAGAAAAGGTACAAAGGGTTCCGTACCTATTGGCGGCAGGTTGTGTAGAAGTGTTGTATAAGAAAAGGTTCTTAGGTTTGACGGGGCTTCGCCCCGAAGGTCCTTAAGTTTGACAGAGCCTGCCGGCGCTGAGGGTTGTGGTGGCGGCTGACGCCGCAGTTTATAGGAGGCTGTGAAGAAATGATTGAACATTTTTCACAGCTTCGGCCGGGTCTGTCAAGTCCTTTGTGTAAATTTTTTCTGTCAAGTTAAGATTATTCTAA
>NZ_CALGPS010000044.1 GCF_937959425.1 uncultured Dialister sp. | reverse complement strand
CTGGATTCTCAGTCGCCTTTGGCTCCCTGCGAATCCAGTTCCTTTGCCACCCCGCTCCGCGGTGGGACAATAGGGTGGGGAAGAACCTTCTGCATGGCGCTGCAAAGGGGCCCATTATTTTCCCCAATCCTCCCATCGGTCGGGAAAGATAAAGGCCAGCACCGTGCCCATGAGGAGGATGGCGTACTTAATGCCTGAAGGCATGAAGAGGTCGGCTATGATGTACATGAGGATTACCACCGCCGAAAGTTCCCGGCCCCGGGGATAGACCCGGTACCGCTGGATCCAGGAAGCACCCAGAATGACGTTGGCGGCAAGGGTCATGAAAAGCTGGAGCAGGCCGATGAGGATGATGTTTTTCGTCATATCCAGCCGGAGCAGGTACACCCCTGTCATAAGGAGGATGGAAAGAATCACCGCTCCCGCCGCTATGGGAATCCTTTTCAGGAAAGCCTTCCGGGAAATGGATTTTCTCACGTCCAGCGGCGATTTACGCCAGGTGAGGAAGGCGATAAGAAGGGCGGAAAGTACGTACTCCGCCACGAAGAAAAGATTGGAATGGTAAGGTGTCAATGGTTTATCCTTTCGTAAAAATCCTATTCGTCAGCCAGGGATTCGTCATTGGCTGCCGGCAGAGGCGCTGCAGGCTTCTGCTGCACATACCGGGCGATTTCGATGAGATTGCCGTCAGGATCCCGAAGATAAAGGCTCTTCATAGGCCCCCGGGCGCCGTGGCGGTCCACAATCCCCGTAATCACCGGAGCACCCTTTGCGTTAAGTTCAGCAAGTACATCTTCCATAGCCGTTTCCGTGATGAGGCAGAGATCAATGCTTCCGGACACCGGATAGGCAGCAGCCGGCTTAAACTCCCCCGCCCGCTGGTGGATATTGATTTTGCAGCTCCCGAAAAGAAGAGCGTACCGGCCATTCTCAAAGACAACCTCCATATCCAGGAAATCCCTGTAAAAATGAAGACACTCCTCCAGATGGCCGGTGGTAAGAACGATATGATCAAAATGAACTAATTTCATGGACATACTCCTATATAATGGTTTCCTGCAGTAAAGATATACTATATTCTATCTGTTTAGAAAGGATTAGTCAAAAGGGGGAGAAGGAGGAAATGGTCAATGAAGATGGACGCCGGGCAATGTGCCACATATGACACGACAGGGAAGCATAGAGAGGCCCTATTCTGCCCCCTGAATAGGGGTGGCAAGCGAATACGATTCGTAGGGGAGCGGTAGCGACCTGAGAATCGTGTGAGACGCTTCCCTTTGGGTAAGTCCGGCGCAGCCGGATAGGGGTGGCTGTGGAGGTCCTGCATAGGACCTCCAAGTCAGCCGAAGTTGGCCTCTAGCCTGCCCAATAAGAGGCCTTCCTTTTAGTCGGCTGACCGATGTCAGCGTCCAATTCAGCAGAATGGTACATGGGGAGATGAGACATAAGTGTTCTTCCCGTTCCGGCGGCGAACGCAGCGAGCCCGCCGCCGCAAAGCGGCATATAAAACCTGCGGCGCCAGCCGCCACCACAACCCTCGGGCCCAAAGGGCCCGTCAAACCTAAGAACCTTCCGGCCGAAGGCCGGTCAAACGTCAGAACCCTTCGGGGCCAGAGGCCCCGTCCCCATGGCAAAAGAAAAAAGGACCTCTGGAGAGGTCCTACGGAATGCATATGGCTTCCGTCAAGGCAGACAAACAAATATTATTATTATTTGAATTATTATAACAGAGGAAACGGGGTTTAGAGAATACCCCGCTGATTTTTTCAGGAGCCCTATTTCCTGCTCCATGAGAGCTGGTGGGCTGGTGTACTAGTGGGCTGGTATACTAGCGCCTTACTTTGCCCGACTTGCACATCCTATGCAGGATGTGCACAGTGGGACTATGGGCGTTGGGCAATGTGATACATATGGCAACGCATGGAAATGTAGAGAGGCCTATTCTGCCCCCTGAATAGGGGGCAGTCCCGCGAAGCGGGATAGGGGGTGGCCACCGCAGGTGGCCAATTCGGCAGGATGGTATCTGGAGAGATGTGTCATAAGCGATTTTCCTGTTCCGGCGGTTCCCCCTTTGGTGCCTGCGGCACCACCTTTCTCCACGGGAAAGCATGTCACTGGATTCTCAGACATCGGGCCGGATAGCCAAAGGTAGGCGCCTTTATGGGCAGGCTAGGCGCCAACTTATCCGGCCTTGCGTATTCTATGCAGAATACGCACCTTTGGCTCCCTGCGAATCCAGTTCCTTTGCCACCCCGCAGTTCGGTCGGGCGACAAAAGGAAAGCGCCTTTATGGGCAGGCTGGTGAGCTGGTGGGCTGGTGAGCCGGTGAGCCGATAGCCGGCTGCCGGCAGCCGGCAGCTTTCCTATTTTGCCAGTGCGTCTTTTCCTCCTGCAATACCGGGGTGGGTCATTTCATAGGGAGAAAGGATGCGGTTCATGGCCGTTTTGGTGATGAGCTTTTTCTTCAGAATGATTTCACGGACCGGTTCACCGGTGGTATAGGCTTCCCGGGCGGTGGCAGCGCATTTTTCATAGCCGATATGGGGGAGCAGGGCGGTGATGACGCCTACGCTGTGGTCCACCCAGTACTGGCACTGCTCGCGGTTGGCCTCCATGGATTTCAGCAGCTTTTCATTGAAGGTATTCACTGCGTTGGTGAGGTAGCGGAAGGAATTGAAAATATTGAAGGCAATCACCGGTTCCATCACATTCAGCTCCAGCTGTCCGTTTTCCACGGCCATGCTGATGGCCATATCGTTGCCCAGCACCTGGTAGCAGGTCTGGTCCAGCACCTCCGCAATCACCGGGTTCACCTTTCCCGGCATGATGGAAGAACCGGGCTGCCGGGCTTCCAGCTTGATTTCATTCAGCCCGCAGCGGGGGCCGGATGCCATGAGGCGGATGTCGTTGGCCATTTTAATGAGGGACAGGGCAGTCACCTTCAAAGCGGCGGACACATCGGCGTAGCAGTCGGTATTATTGGTGGCATCGATGAGGTTCGGCGCTGTTTCGAAATGGAAGCCCGTGATTTCAGACAGATTATAGGGGAAATGTTTAATGTATTCCGGCTCTGCATTCAGGCCGGTACCTACAGCCGTGCCGCCCATATTGAGGTCCTGCAGGGAGCGCAGGGACCGGGTAATCCGGCCGATGCTCCGGCGTACCATGGACGCATAGGCGTTCATTTCCTCTCCCAGGGTAATGGGTACGGCGTCCTGGAGGTGGGTACGTCCCATTTTCAGTACATCCTCAAACTCTTTGCCCTTGGCCTCAAAGCCTTCAGCCAGGTCGATCAGAGCCTCTGTCAAAGCCGCTGCCTTGCGGCACAGGCAGACCTTAATGGATGTGGGGAACACATCATTGGTGGACTGGGCCATATTGGCATGGTTGTTTGGCGAAATAATATCGTAACGGCCCTTTTCATAACCGAGAATTTCAAGAGCCCGATTGCACAGAACTTCATTCATGTTCATGTTGATGGAAGTGCCGGCGCCGCCCTGGATGGGATCCAGCGGGAACTGGTCAATCATTTTCCCCTCCATGATTTCATCAGCAGCCTGGATGATAGCCTGCCCGATGGTCCTGTCCATACGGCCGGTCTGCAGATTGGTGAGGCAGGAAGCCTTCTTGACAGCAGCCATGGATTTGATGAAATCCGGATCCAGATGGGCACCGGTAATCTGGAAATTTTCCTTAGCCCTCATGGTCTGAACACCGTAGTAAACTTCATCAGGTACTAATTTTTCTCCCAGAAAATCATGTTCCTTACGCATTTTTGAATTCCTTTCCATGCAGAGTGCAATAATGATGGTATGATAACCATAATGCAATTTCGAAGGACTTTCTATGACTTGAAATCATTTCCATGACTGAAAAAGGCGGGAAAGCCTGTCCCCCGAAAGGCCTCCCCGCCAACAGAAAGAGCGTCCGATATACCCGGTATACCAGACGCCCTTGCCAGTCATGTTCACTTGGAAGAAGGAAATTTGAAATTCCCTCATCTGTGAGAAAGTGTACAACTATTCCGGAAACCTGTCAAGTGGTATAAAAGATTAGAAGATGAAGGAAATAAGTATACACTTAAATAGAAAACACAGGGCAAAACTCCGATGGCCGCGGGGAAGAAAAGAAAGAGAGAAAAATGAGAACAGGAAAATAGAGAGCCCATAACGTTAGAAAATTTTTTAATAGGGGGATATAGGGAAGACCGCTGTCCGCTGTCGGGTATGTCTCTGTGGGTAAGCATAGAGAGGCTTATTCTGTCCCCTGAATAGGGGTGGCAAGGGAACCTGGGTCGCACTAGCGAACTGGATTTGTAGGGGAGCAGAGCGACCCGAAAATCCAGTGAGTCAGTGACAGCAGTGGATGTAGGGGAGCAAAGCGACCTGAGAACCAAGTGAGACGCTTCCCATCGGGGCGGAGAGGGACCGCGATGCACCTTAAACTTGCCTCCCCCTGCTTGCAGGGGGAGGGGGACCACGATAGTGGTGGAAGGGGTTGGTAAGCACCGGAATGAATCATAAGTGCTGCAAGCCATTGCGGCGATTCCCCCTTTGGTGCCTGCGGCACCACCTTTCCCCCTGTTCAGGGGGCACTATGGACGCTGGGCAATATGCTCATGTGGTACTTATGGCAGTAGTGGCAGTAAAACCATACAACCGGGCTGGCGCCCGTGGGAAATGCCTTCTAAAATCTGCCGCGTCAGCGGCAATCCACAACCCTCGGCCCATAGGGCCGTCAAACCTGAGAACC
The DNA here is from genome assembly GCF_937959425.1 of uncultured Dialister sp. GTDB lineage: Bacteria > Bacillota > Negativicutes > Veillonellales > Dialisteraceae > Dialister. The sequence goes on along the minus strand of NZ_CALGPS010000044.1, from coordinate 4,992 downwards.
CTAAGAACCCTCGGGGCGAAGCCCCGTCAAACCTCACGCTGAAAGCGTGTCCCATGCCGCCACTACAACCTTCGGGCCTGGAAGGCCGGTCAAACCTGAGAACCTTTTCACTTCAGATGTTATAATAAAGAAAAATGATTTCTATTTCCCGTAAAGGAGGGTGCCTATGCTGATTCGCAAGCGGAGTGAAGAACTGGAAAGAAAGATTCTCTGCCATCGGGCGGCTTTGTCCGCCAATGCGGTGCGGGACAGGGAAGAGAAGAAGGATCCCCTGCGTACCGATTTCCAAAGAGACCGGGACAGGATCCTCCACAGCAATTCCTTCCGGCGGCTGAAACACAAGACCCAGGTATACATCGCGCCCCGGGGCGACCATTACCGCACCCGCATGACCCACACCCTGGAAGTGGCCCAGATCGGCCGCACCATGGCCCGGGCCCTCCGGCTGAACGAAGACCTGGTGGAAGCCATTGCCCTGGGCCATGACCTGGGCCACACCCCCTTCGGCCACGTAGGGGAACAGGCGCTGCAGGAAATCTGCGGCCACTTTGAACACAACGAGCAGAGCGTCCGCATTGTAGAAAAACTGGAAAAGGAAGGCCAGGGGCTGAACCTTACCAGGGACGTGCGGGACGGCATGCTGAACCACTGCGGGAAACTCAAAGCCCACACCCTGGAAGGGGCTCTCATCAAGTACGCCGACCGCATCGCCTACCTCTGCCACGACTACGAAGATGCGGAAACCATGGGCCTCATCGGGCCGGAAGACCTGCCGGAGGCGGTGAAGCGGAAAATCGGCGTCACCCACTCCTCCATGATTACCGCCATGGTCACCAGCGTGGTAAAGAACTCCATGCAGAGTGAAGAGGACGGCATCCACATGTCAAAGGAAGGGGATGAAATCCTTGCCCTCTTCCGCCGGTTTATGTTTGACGAAGTCTACATGTCGAAGGCCCTTATCCCCGACAGGAAACGGGGCAGCAACGTGGTGAAAATGCTTTACACCTACTACACCGAAAAACGTCCTGACGGCAGCTACCATGAAACAAGGCTCCCGGAAAAACAGGTTCGCCTGGCGGAAGGAAATATTCCCCTGGCAGCGGTGGACTACATCTCCGGCCTCACCGACAACTTCGCCATCAACCTCTTCGAAGACATCTTCGTGCCAAGGTACTGGACATTCAAGAAAGAGTGAGGAGAAGTCAGCTATCGGCTATCGGCTATCGGCTGACCGCCGGGTACTTCCCACCTCCCCCTGCCATCCTGAGCGGAGCGAAGAATCTCGGTACACGCCGCTGGTGAGGCAGAAATTGTTAAATGCCAGTCGGCGGGAAAGTCAGACAGTCAGATAACAGGCAGCAGACAACTGTATTCCTGACCGCGAATGAATCAGTGCTTCCTTAGCACTGGAGACACAAAAGCCAATCCCGCAACGTCCTTGCCCACCCCTGTCTAAGGAAGCACTGATTAATTCATAGAGTTTTCTTTTATAAGAATTTTTATGCACTGCTTCGTCATGGGCTTCCTTAAATAGCTCACTATTCGCGTCAGTCCATTCCTCGCATTGCTTAAAAATTCAAGAATAAAAGCAAACAATGATTTAATCAGCGCTTCCTTAAGGTGTGAGTGGCGAGCGCAGCGAGCCGGAAGGGGTCAGCCGCAAAGCGGCATTTAATTTTTATTGCCCGTAAGGGCAATCCGCAACCCTCAGCCACGCAGTGGCTGTCAAACCTAAGAACCTTTGACAAGGCAGGTAAGCATAGAGAGGTTTTATTCTGCCCCCTGAATAGGGGTGGCAAGGGAACTGGATTCGTAGGGAGCCGCAGGCGACTGAGAATCCAGTGACACGCTTCCCTTCGGGTAAGTCCGGCGCAGCCGGATAGGGGTGGCTGTGGAGGTCCTGCATAGGACCTCCAAGTCAGCCGAAGTTTGCCTCTAGCCTGCCCAATAAGAGGCCTTCCTTTTAGCCGGCTGACCGTGTAAGGCGGCCAACTCAGCAGGATGGTACTTGGAGAGATGAGACATAAGTGCTTTTCTCACTTCGGCGTTTCCCCCTTTGGTGCCTTACGGCACCACCTTCCCCCCGCCTGCGGGGGGACAATAAAGTGGGGGGAAAAAAACCTTCTACACAACCTGCGCTGACAGGCGCGCCCCTTTTTATACTGCGGCGAAGCCGCCACCACAACCTTCGGGCCTGAAGGGCCCGTCAAACTTAAGAACTTTCCGGCCGTAGGCCCGTCAAACTTGAGAACCTTCCGCGCCCCCTGAGGGCGCGGAACCCTCTGGCCGCAAGGCCAGTCAATATAATAATAAAGGAGGGGATTTCTGTGGAAGATGTAAAAGATTTAATAGGCCGTCTCATGAACCATGTAGACGGCAGCAGCTTTTCCGATGAAGAACTGAAAAGGCAGATCAATGCCATATACAGCATTTACGCCAGCATTATGGGCTCCGAGCAGATTATCGTGCAGGCCAGCCGGTACAATGCGCTGAAATACATACATGATGAAAACCCCCGCATCCGCCTTCTGGGCATGGAGCGGCTCATTCTGGAAAGCAGGGATTACACCCGGGTGCCTACGGATGAGGACATTCCCGCCATTCTGGACAAACTGGAAGACAAACTGGCGGAAATGCTGGCCCGCCAGGCGGTGGAACGGCAGCTGGAAGAAAAAATCGCCGACCGTCTCGAAGAAAGACACCAGGAATATGTGGATGAAATCCGCCAGGAAATCATAGACGAAGAGACGGGAGACACGGAAACGCCCCAGAGCCGCCGCAAAATGGAAAAACTGGAAGCCCTGGACAAAGTAAAACTCACCACCACCATTATGAACGTGGTGCGGCCCCGGAGACTTTCGGAAATCGTAGGCCAGGACCGGGCGGTGAAGGCCCTCTTCTCCCGTATCGCCTCCCCCTATCCCCAGCACCTTATCCTCTACGGACCGCCGGGCGTGGGCAAAACCACCGCCGCCCGGCTGGTGCTTGACGAAGCGAAGAAACTGTCCTACACCGCCTTCGGTGAAAACGCCCCCTTCGTGGAATGCGACGGCACCACCCTGCGCTGGGACGAACGGGACATTACCAACCCCCTCATCGGCTCCGTTCACGATCCTATCTATCAGGGCGCCAGCCGCCAGCTGGCGGACGACGGCATACCGGAACCGAAGCCCGGCCTTGTCACCGAAGCCCACGGCGGCGTCCTCTTCATCGATGAAATCGGCGAACTGGACCCCATGATGCTGAATAAACTCCTGAAAGTACTGGAAGACAAAAGAGTCTATTTCGAATCCGCCTACTACGACGAAGACAACCCCGCCGTACCGGACTACATCAGGAAACTCTTCAAAGACGGTGCGCCTGCCGATTTCATCCTTATTGGCGCCACCACAAGACAGCCCGAAGAAATCAACCCCGCCATCCGCTCCCGCTGCGCCGAAGTTTTCTTCGATCCCCTCCAGCCCAGGGACGTGGTGGAAATCGTGAACCATGCGGCGGACAAGCTCCACGTCCATTTGGAAGAAGGGGTGGCTGACCTCATCAGCACCTACACCATGGAAGGCAGAAAGGCGGTGAGCCTTCTGGCCGACGCCTACGGTCTCGCCGTCTACGAAAACGGAAAGGCCGATGACGTTGCCATTACCCTGGACCTTATGAAACGTACCGCCCAGGCCAGCCGCCTCTCCCCCTGGGTAGGCCGCGTGAAGAAAGGAAAACCCAGAGTAGGCCACATCTACGGCCTTGGCGTAGCCGGCTACTGGGGAAGCACCATAGAAATCGAAACCGCCGTTTTCCCTGCCGGAGAAAAGGGCAAAGGCACCATCCGCTTCAACGACACCGCCGGCTCCATGGCTAAAGACTCCGTGGCCACTGCCGCCGCCGTAGTGCGCCTCGTCACCGGCAAAGACCTCTCGGACTACGACCTCCACGTCAACATCGTAGGCGGAGGCAACATCGACGGCCCCTCCGCCGGCGCCGCCATCACCTGCGCCATCGTCTCCGCCCTGGAAAACATCCCCCTCCGTCAGGACTGGGCCGTCACCGGCGAAATCTCCCTCTCCGGCGACGTGAAACCCGTAGGCGGCGTCATGGAAAAAGCCTTCGGCGCCCGCCAGGCCGGCATGAAAGGCATCCTCATCCCCGAAGAAAACAAGACAGACATCGACGGAACCTCCCTGGACATGGAAGTAGTGCCGGTTACACATATCAGGGAAGTGCTGGATAAAATGCTGGTGAAATAGTGGGGATAGGGAAGCGCAGAGAGGCCTATTCTGCCCCCTGAATAGGGGGAAGTCCGGCGCAGCCGGATAGGGGGTGGCCGCGGCCGCGGCCAGTTCAGCAGGATGTTACATGGAGAAATGAGGCATAAGTGCTTCTTACCATCGCGGCGGTTCCCCCTTTGGTGCCTGCGGCACCACCTTTCCCCCTGTTCAGGGGGCACTATGGACGCTGGGCAATGTGCCACATATGATACGACAGGGAAGCATAGAGAGGTTTTATTCTGTCCCCTGAATAGGGGTGGCAAGCGAACACGAGTCACACCAGCGAACATATTTTGAAGGAACGCAGTGACGCGCAAAATATTGTGAGTCGGTGATAGCCGTGCTGTAGGGGAGCGGTAGCGACCTGAGAATCGTGTGAGACGCTTCCCTTTGGGCAAGTCCGGCGCAGCCGGATAAGGGGTGGCCGCGGCCGCGGCCAGTTCAGCAGGATGTTACATGGAGAAATGAGGCATAAGTGCTTCTTACCATCGCGGCGGTTCCCCCTTTGGTGCCTGCGGCACCACCTTTCCCCCTGTTCAGGGGGCACTATGGACGCTGGGCAATGTGCCACATATGACACGACAGGGAAGCATAGAGAGGTTTTATTCTGTCCCCTGAATAGGGGAAAGTCCGGCGTAGCCGGATAAGGGGTGGCCACCGCAGGTGGCCAATTCGGCAGAATGCTTAGCGTGATTTATGCAGCAGGAGGAGACTCCCGTAACTCAGGCTT
>NZ_CALGPS010000043.1 GCF_937959425.1 uncultured Dialister sp. | reverse complement strand
ACCTTTTGCCCGAAGGGTAAAGCCCCATCGCCTGCGGAGCGGGCGTTAACCTTCCCCTCAGAACCCTCTGCCCCTCACGCCCATCGGGCGTTTTTTATTTCTTTAAGCAGGAAAATATTATAAAGCAGAGCAGACTGATTACAGAAAATTTCAGCTTAATAAATCTATTCTGAGTAATTCATTGCAATACATTAAAATAAGTGTTATACTATTTCACGAAAAACCAATGATACCCAAGGGTGAGACGTTACGCCAAGAAGGACGCCGCCGGTATGATTGGCGATTGAAAGAGTATATTGGAAACGGCTCTTTATCTACTATGAGGGTAAAGTTTGCGCTATGATTTGTTATTTCTACAAGGTCCCAGTTTCCGGCCTTGCGTTTTTCGTGCCTTTTTTCAGTGTTTTCAGTTGACTTACAGGAGATGGTTGGATTTGGGAAAGAAGCAGTTGGCTATGCGTCTGGGGGAGATGGTGCTGGTCCTTTTGGGCATCAGCTTCATTACCTTCTGTCTGGTCATGCTGGCGCCGGGGGATCCGGTGCGGCAGATGATTGCCGGGAATGAAGATATTGTGGTGAGCCAGATAGAAATCGATGCTCTCCGTCATGAGCTGGGGCTGGACAAGCCATTCCTTTTCCAGTACCTGGACTGGCTGGGAAGGGTGCTCCACGGGAATTTCGGCTATTCCTTCATGATGAAGAAGCCTGTGGTGGATGCCCTTATGGACGGTCTGCCGGCTACCCTTGTGCTGGCAGCAGCGTCTACGATTTTCATGCTTGTCTTTTCCATTCCCCTTGGCATTTATACGGCGGTGAAGAAAAACAGCTGGTTTGACTACCTTGTCCGCGGTTTTTCCTTCCTGGGCGTATCGGTACCGAATTTCTGGATGGGCCTCATGCTTCTCTGGATTTTTGCTTTGAAACTGGGCCTTCTCCCCATCGTAGGCGGCAGCATTACCCCGGAAAACCTCATCCTTCCCATGGTAACGCTGGGCGTGGTTATGACGTCCAAGTATACCAGGCAGGTGCGGGCGGCGGTGCTGGAAGAATTGAACCAGGACTACGTCATGGGTGCCAGAGCCCGGGGCTTTTCGGAATCCCACATCCTCTGGAAGGAAGTGCTTCCCAATGCCCTGCTTCCTCTGGTGACCCTGCTGGGGCTGGCCTTCGGCTCCCTTCTGGGCGGTGCAGCGGTGGTGGAAATCGTATTTTCCTGGCCGGGCCTGGGATATATGGTGGTAGAAGCCATTACCTACCGCGATTTCCAAACCGTCCAGGCCATCGTCCTCTGGATCGCCTTCATGTACATGGTCATTAATCTGGTGGTGGATCTGTCCTACCGTCATCTGGATCCCCGGCTGAAGAAAGGAGGGCGGTAATATGGAAAATCTGGTGAAAGGATTTAAAGAACATCCCACCTTCCGCTTCACCACCCTGCTGGTGGTGCTGCTCATCGCTCTCATCGCCCTGGCACCGGTGCTGGCGCCCTACAATCCGCTGGAGGCGGTGATGAAGGACGCCAACCAGGCGCCTTCCATGGCCCACCTCTTCGGCACGGACAAGCTGGGACGGGACGTGCTGTCTCGCATTCTCTACGGCGGTGCCTACTCCCTGTCCAGCGTGCTGGCCCTGGTGGCCATTATCTTCTGCCTGGGCACCTTCCTGGGCCTGGTGGCCGGCTACTTCGGCGGCATCATCGATACGGTAATCATGCGCGTGGCGGACATGATGATTTCCTTCCCCGGCGTCATCCTGGCCATTGCCATTGCCGGCATTATGGGCGGCAGTCTGGTGAACGCCATGATCGCCCTGACCGCGGTGACCTGGACCAAGTATGCCCGCCTGTCCCGGTCCATGGTTTTGAAAATCAGGAAACGGGATTTCGTGGATGCCGCCATTGTCAGCGGCGGTACCAGTTCCCATATCCTCTGGACCCATATCATGCCCAACGTGGTGCCCATCCTTGTGATTACGGCGGTGTCCGATATCGGCGCCATGATGATGGAACTGGCAGGCCTGTCTTTCCTGGGCTTCGGCAGCCAGCCGCCGGCGCCGGAATGGGGCCTCATGCTGAACGAAGGCCGCCAGCAGCTGCAGACAGCGCCCTGGCTCATGGTCTTCCCGGGGCTTGCCATCTTCATTTCCGTAGTCATCTTCAACCTCTGGGGCGACGCCCTCCGGGATGTGCTGGATCCAAGGGATAATTAGTGGGCTGGTGTACTAGTGGGATAGGGGGACAGTGGGACGGCTGCCGGCTGTCGGCTATCCGCTGGCCGCTGGACTGTATTCCCGAAAGCAAGGGGGCTATGCGTTGTCATATGACTCTTTCGGTAAAGATAGAGAGGCCCATTCTGCCCCCTGAATAGGGGTGGCAAGGGAACTGGATTCGCAGGGGAGCGTCAGCGACCTGAGAATCCAGTGACACGCTTCCCTTTGGGGAAGTCCCGCTCAGCGGGATAGGGGGTGGCCGCCAAAGGCGGCCAATCATCGTAATGTGAATTTTGCTGATGAATCTAAAGATACAAGTTGAACCAGCCAGTTGCTAACTGCCATTTCCTCTACGCGTAGCGGCTCCTTTCCGCCGACAGGCGGCATATATAATCATTGCCCGAAGGGCAATCCAAAACCCTCAGCGGCCAAAGGCCGCTGTCAAACCTAAGAACCCTTGGGCCGTAGGCCCATCAAACTTAAGAACCTTTCCCCTCACAACCCTTCTACACAACCTGCCGCCGACAGGCGGTCTCAACCTGCGGCGTCAGCCGCGCCCCCCGTTCGCCCAAAGGGCGAACCCTATGAACCCTATGAACCCGGGCCACGCAGTGGCCCCATGGGCGATACCACAACCCTCGGGCCTGAAAGGCACGTCGCCCCTTTGAGCGGCAGCGAACATAACCCACCGCCGAAGGCGGTCACAACCCTCGGGGCGAAGCCCCGTCAACCCGGAGCCGCCCCGCGGCCATATAACATAGTTTTTCACGCCCCATGGCGTTTATTTCCATACAGAAAGGAAGCGTAACAGATGAAATCTATTTACAAGAAAGGTGCCCTGCTGGCAGCAGCAGCTCTCATGTCCTTTGCCCTGGCTGGCTGCGGAGGTTCTTCCTCCGGCTCCAAAACCGCCAAGGACACCCTCACCGTAGGGGTGACGAACTTTGCAGACAGCCTGGAACCGACAGACAACTACTACGGCTGGCAGGTCATGCGCTACGGCATCGGCGAATGTCTGGTTCATTTCGATGACAAGATGAATGCAGAGCCCTGGATTGCAGAAAGCTGGAAAGTGTCCGACGACAAAATGTCCTGGACCTTCAAGATCAGGGACATCAAATTCTCCAACGGCAAACCGGTGACCGGCGAAGCGGTCAAGAAATCCATCGAACGCACCTTTGCCAAAGCGCCAAGGGCGAAAGCCATGTTTGAACTGGATCACATCACCGCCGACGGTCAGAACGTGACCATTTACACCAAGAAACCGGTGGCTACCCTGCCGGGCATGCTGGGGGATCCCCTCTTCATCATTGTGGACACCGATTCCGACGGCAAAGTGGACTTTGCTAAGCAGGGCCCCGTCTGCACCGGCCCATACATGGTGAAGTCCTTCTCCAAGGCTAAGACAGAACTGGACGCCAACCCCAATTACTATGACAAGGTTCCCTTCGCTCACGCCCAGATCAATACCATCGATGACCCCAATACCCGTGCCATGGCTCTCCAGAAGGGTGAAATCGACGTGGCAGTGAACATTGCCCCCGGGGACATGCAGCTCTTCCAGGATAAGAATAAATTCACCATCAGCACCATTTCCTCCATCCGTGACGTACTGGCCCGCCTGAACGTGGCCAATGGCAAGCCCCTGGCCGATAAGAACGTAAGAAAAGCGCTCCTCCAGTCCCTGGACCGGGATACCTACTGCAAGGTACTGCTGAAGGACACCTTCACCCCCGGCGGCCCCCTCCTTCCGCCGTCCCTGGATTACGGCTTTGATAAGCTGAAAGCCGAATATCCGGACAACTATAATGTGGAAAATGCGAAGAAACTCCTGGCAGACGCAGGCTGGAAGGATACCGACGGCGACGGCTATGTGGACAAGGACGGCAAGAACCTGGAACTGGACTTCGTCTACTACAGCGGCCGTGCGGAACTCCCTCTCTTTGCGGAAGCTACCCAGTCCGACGCCAAGAAGGTGGGTATCAAGGTGAACCTGAAGAACGTGGACTACAACGTTCTTGACGGCATCGGTACCAGAGGCGAATACGACATGCTCATTTCCAACATCCTCACCGAACAGGCAGGGGATCCGGAAGTCTTCGTCAACATGTATTGGAAGACCAATGTCAACGGCAGCAACCCCCAGAACGGCTCCGGCTACAGCAACCCCGAATACGACGCCCTCTCTGACCAGCTCATTCAGGAATTTGACCCGGCCAAGAGAAAAGAAATCATCGAAAAGATGGAAAAAATCATCCAGGACGATGCAGCTACCCTCGTCTTCGGCTACCCCCAGACCAATATGATTGCCAATAAGAAAGTCAAGAACGCAGACATTAAGCCCTGCGACTACTACTGGGTAACCAAGGACATCATTCCGGCAGAATAAGCCTTTGGAGTCACTTACGGCGGTTGGCGATATTCCCGAAACCGCGAATGGTTAACGGGACCTTCGGCCCCCAAGGGCCGTCAACCCTTGGGACCGAAGGGCCCATCAAACCTGAGAACCCTCCGGTCAAAAGCCGTCAAACTTAAGAACGCTTTTCATTTATAACCTGCGGCGCCAGCCGCCACTACAATCCTCGGCCCAAAGGGCCGTCAAACTTAAGAACCCTCCGGCTGAAAGCCGGTCAAACTTCGGGCCCGAAGGGCCCGTCAAACCTCGCGCCCACAGGCGCGTCCAATGCATTCATCATTTACAGGAGCCAATATGCTGTTAGAAATCAAAAATCTGGGCATTGCCTATGGAAAGGCGGAGCCCGTTGTACGCCACGTTTCCTTTAGCCTGGATGAAGGAGAAGTCCTTGCCATCGTAGGGGAATCGGGGTCTGGAAAAACCACGGTCATCCGTGCTATCCAGCATGTGCTGCCCGGCGGCGGGCACATTGCGGAAGGGGAGATGATTTTCGAAGGAGAAAACACCCAGAAGCAGTCGGCGGAAAAACACCGCATGCTGGACGGCAGGGACGTGTCCATGATCTTCCAGGACAGCGGCGCCATGATGAATCCTATTCGCACCATCGGCGTCCAGTTCCGGGAGTACCTGGCCCTTCACGGCATGGCCGACGAGAAGGAAGCCCATGACCGCATGATAGAAATGCTCACCATGGTGCGCCTTCCGGATCCGGAGCAGATTCTCAAAAGCTACACCTTCGAACTCTCCGGCGGCATGCGCCAGCGCGTAGGCATTGCCATGGCCATGGCCTTCCACCCCAAACTCCTTCTGGCCGACGAGCCCACCAGTGCCCTGGACGTAACCACCCAGGCGGCCATCGTGAAGGAAATGATGGAAGTGAAAAAAAGGATGAACACCGCCATTATCATCGTCACCCACAACATGGGTGTAGCGGCCTACATGGCGGACCGCATTATGGTCATGAAACAGGGCCGGGTGGTGGAATACGGAAAGGCAGAAGACGTCATTTACCATCCGAAAGAAGATTACACGAAAATGCTGCTGGCTGCGGTGCCGGTACTGGGAGGTGAAAATTCATGAAAGGATACGGAGAAGAAATCCTCCGCATGGAGGAAATCGTAAAAACCTTCGACCTGGGCGGCGGGAAAACACTCACCGCCAGCGACCACGTGAATCTGAGCCTTCACAAAGGGGAGACCCTGGGTATCGTAGGGGAATCGGGCTCCGGAAAATCCACCCTGGCCAAGATCCTGACCCGCCTCTATACCATGGACAGCGGGCGGATCCTTCTTCACGGAAAGGACATAGCGCCGCTGAAGGGAGAAGAATTCCGCCAGGTCAGGAAGAACATCCAGATGGTATTCCAGGATCCCTCCACCGCCTTCAACCCCAAGCAGCGGGTGAAAGATATTATCTGCGAACCCCTTCTTAACTACGGCCTCATCAAAAAAGCGGACATGGGAGAAAAGGCAAGGGAAATGCTCCACCAGGTGGACCTGCCGGAAGACTTCGCAGACCGCTATCCCAACAACATGTCCGGTGGCCAGCGCCAGCGTATCGCCATCGCCCGGGCCTTGGTGCTGAAGCCGGAAATCATCATCTGCGACGAAGCTACCAGCGCCCTGGACATGTCCGTACAGAAGACAGTCATCGAACTTCTCCACCGCCTGCAGAAAGAAACGGGCGTGGCATACATCTTCATCTGCCACGACCTGGCCCTGGCCAATATGTTCTGCGACAACATTATGGTCATGCACTGGGGAAAAGTGGTGGAAAAAATCCACGACCTGTCCGAAGCGAAAGACCCCTACTCCAAAAAACTCATGGCCTCCGTCTTCACCATCGAAGAAGGCAAAAACAAAGTCCTGTCGGACGAACTCTTTGGGTAGGAGCTGGTGAGCTGGTGAGACAGTGGGCTAGTGAGCTAGTGGGACAGTGGGACAGTGTGACAGTTTCCTGTCGGTAAGGAACACTATCGGTGCCATGCCGAGTAGGAAACTATCTGCCAACAGTTTCCTGCCGGTAAGAGATACCATCGGTGCTATGCCGAATAGGAAACTATCTGCCGACAGTTTCCTGTAGGTAAGGAATACCATCGGCGCCATGCCGGGTAGGAAACCATTCGCAAACAGTTTCCTGCCGGTAAGGAAAACCATTGGCGTCATGCCGGACAGGAACCCCATATTCATGTTGTATTCAAAGGAGAGTCTATTATGAAGAAAATCATGGCACTGGCTGCTGCGGCAGCCCTGACTGCCGGCGTTTCCGCCCTGGCAGCCAATCCCTTTTCCGATGTTTCCGCCGATGACTGGGCTTACCAGGCCATTTCCGACCTGTCTGACCAGGGGGTGGTAGAAGGCTACCCCGACGGCACCTTTAAAGGGGAAAGAAATATCACCCGTTATGAGCTGGCCCAGATTATCGCCCGCCTCATGGCAAAGGAAGACCAGCTGAACGCAGAGCAGAAAGCTGCCCTGGACAAGCTCTCCGGAGAATACGCCGATGAACTTGCAAACCTTGGCCTCCGCGTATCCAATCTGGAAAAGAAAGCGGGCAATCTGTACTGGTCCGGCGACGCTAAAATGTGGTATATTAACAACTCCAAGGAAACCCGCGCGGATACCTGGAAAGGCCGTATGAGAATCAAAGTGAAGGGCCAGGTGAATGACTCTACCTATGTACAGGGCCGTATCAAGAACCAGATGGATTTCAAAGGGGACGATATGTCCAAGACCATCATGGACTGGCTCTATGTGAATCATACCTTCGGCGATGCCAATGTGACCCTGGGCCGCATGCCTGTCACCATTTATGACGGCTTCATGTTCGACGCAACCCTGAAGGGGGCAAAACTGGCCTACGGCAGGAATGCATTTGATGCCTCCGTTTCCTTCGGACGTCTCATGAATAATGGATGGCTGTATGACTCCTCCACCTTCGATACTTTCCTGGCGGAAGCAGGCTATGACTTCGGCGCTGCCAAACTGCGGGCAGCCCATGTGAAGCTGCCGGGAGACAAGGGAAAGGGAACGGCCCATTTTGACAATATGTGGAGTACCCACCTTTCCATTCCGGTGGACAACTTCCGGATTTTCGGTGAATACTGGGATTCCAATGCCAAAAAGGCGGACAAGTCCTGGCAGGCCGGCCTGGGATACAGCAATTTCTCCATGAAGAAACCGGGCTCCTTTGACCTGAATGTGGCCTACAACAAGGTGGGCTATAATGCCAATCTGGACGGCACCACCTATGATACCGGGGAAGTATGGAACGGCATTCCCAAAGACAAGACCCTTGCCTACTGGAGCGTATTCGGCGATGTGGCCCTGCAGAAGAACGTGTCCCTCCACGGTGAATATGCCTTTGACATGGACAACCGGAAGGATGGATTTGACAGCAGCGCCTGGACACTGGCACTGAATTACAAGTACTAATCAAAAAAGCTGTGAGGAAATGACAATCATTTCTTCACAGCTCTTTTTCTTTTCAGGAAATCATTCTGCCGGAACAGGCTCTTTTCCCCTTGCCGCCAGCCGGCTTACCAGGAAGGAAGCGCAGGAAGCGCGGATGACCTGGTCAAGGAAAAGGGCGCACCAGGTGCCTGCGAGGCCCATGTCCAGCCCGTAGATGAAGAAGGCGGTGACCAGAGGGCGGAGAAAGGTAATGGAGACGAAGGAATAGGCAGCCACCTGTGGGGCCGCACCGCTGCCCCGAAGGATGCCGGCGCCCCAGAGGGCCAGGGCCTCCGGATAGCTCACGAAGGCGATAAAAACCATAATCACCGACGCCAGCGGGAGAAGGGACGGATCCGGCGAATAGAAGACGAAAATGGGATGGGCAAAAGCGAGGGTGATGCCGCAGGCGGCGGTGGAAAGGATAAGACACCAGAAGAGGCCGGTACGTCTGTAATGGTGCCAGTCCGCAGCGCTTCCCCGGCCCACGGCCTGCCCGGCGGTTACCATGCCCGCCTTGCCGAAGCCCATGATGAAATCGTAATACACATCACAGATATTCATACAGATACTGTGCACCGCAAAGGGCACCGTGCCAAGTCCGGCGGCCATGCGGGAAAAGAGCACCATGCCGATACGTTCGCTGCCCTGCTCGCTGAGCACGCTGGCAAAAAGAGGACCCACCTTTTTGAAATATGCCCTGTCCGGCATCCAGCGGCCGCCATGAAAGAAACCCTCCCGCTCCAGAAGATAATAGGAATAGAGGAGAGAAAAAAGCGTACCGGCGGCGGTGCCGAAAGCGGCGCCGGCAACGCCGAAGGCGGGCACAGGGCCCAGGCCCCGGATGAGGACAAAACTCAGGCAGGCATTCAGCAGATTGCCGCTGATATTGGTCTTCATAATGGACGACGTATCTCCCCAGCCCAGAAGCACCGACTGAAGAATCAGGGTGAGGGACGTGAAATACACCGCCAGCAGCGCCATGGGGCCGTACTCCATGGCCAGGGGCAGGTAATCGGCAGAAGCGCCCATGAGAAGGAATATGTCCTCCAGGAAATAGAAAAAGAGCACATGAAGAAGACCCATAAGAAGGGCCCCTATAACCAGGGACTTCTTCAAAAGGTCAGCGGAGAGCTCCCTGTCCCCGCGCCCTGCATGATTGCAGGCAGCCAGCGTGACGGCGGAAGCCAGGGAACGGGAGAAACAGAGAAGAATAAGCCGGGGCTGGAGAAAAATACTCACCGCAGCCACCGAAAAACTCCCCAGCGCTCCCACCAGGATAAGATCCGTAGAAGCCAGGAGAATCATAAACAGCCCCTCCAATGCGGCAGGCAGGGCGATTTTCAGATAGTGTCTGTCGTAGCAGTTCATAGGGTTCCTTAAAATACAACATGTTCATTAAAGTGAAATAATGTAACATTAAATAATTATAATAATATTATACAAGAAAATGAGAAACCGGGCAACTTGATGATTTCAAGAAGAGGGGGTGTAGGCTGGTGGACTAGTGAGACAGCTGTCCGCTATCCGCCATCCGCTGTCCGATGGGCGGTATTCCCGAAGGCAAAAGGGTTCCGCCTGCAGGGTGGGTTTGTTCAGAGAGAAGAGAAAAGGTTCTTAGATTGACGGGGCTTTCGCCCCGAGGGTTCTTAGGTTGTGCGCCAGTTCGGCGTG
>NZ_CALGPS010000042.1 GCF_937959425.1 uncultured Dialister sp. | reverse complement strand
CGGTTCTGTGAGGGGCGGACAGAGTAATCTGATTCCGTCTACTCAACTGACAGCCGCCGTTGGCGGCTGAGGATTGTAGTGGGCTGTATTCCCGAAGGGGCCTGCCGCTGCGCGGCAGAGGGGCATATGGCATCCATCGGGCCTGACGGCCCTCGGTGCCAAGGGTTGTATAGAAGGGTTGCATCGCTTCGCTCAGGGGAAAGGCCTCGGTGGGCGCGCAGCTGCATGGCGGCTGGGATCGAGGATCGAAGATCGGGACCTTGGTGGGCGCCTCTTAAATAATGAAGGGCGCCAGTATGTATAAAACCTTTACAACCGCCCTTGCGGGCGTGGGAAAACCATGCAACCGCGCCTGCGGCGCGTGGAAATGCACCCCTTCTGCCGCCTTCGGCGGCGTCTCCCCCGGAGGGGGAGATTCTAGCGGCTCTGTATTTAGTGCAACTTATGGGGAGAAGGTGCCTCGCGGGTTGTTGTGCCCCCGCACAGCGGGGGAAAGGTGGTGCCGCAGGCACCAAAGGGGGAAAGGCCACTGCGAAGACCCTGCATAGGGTCTTCGAGTCAGCCAAAGTTGGCCCTTAGCCTGCCCATAAAAGGGCCTTCCTTTTAACTGGCTGACCGTGCGTGGCCAACTCAGCAGAATGTTTAGCACGAATTATGTAGCACAAAGCAAGCCCCGTAACGTCTTGCGTCCCCTTGAGGCGGAGACCCTGCATAGGGGTCTCCGAGTCAGTCGAAGTTGGCCCTGCATAAACTGATGAAGGAGTATCATAATTATTCTTACCCTCGTACACCCTTTTGCCGCTCCGCGGCACTTCCCCTCAAGGGGAAACGAGAAATTTAGAGAGGCCTTCCTTTTGTCCGGCTGACCGGTGAAGAGGGCCGCGTTAGCGGCGCAGGGGTGTACGATGCGGTAAGTCGAAATGATACTCTATGCGGTCGTGACTGCCGCAAGGCAGCATTCTGCAGGAGATTTCTCGACTCCGTTTCACCAGCTCCATGAAACTATGGGATTCATACCGGCTTGGACCTCCGCTCGAAATGACGGGGAGCCATAGTGCCACAAATGCAGGTCCCGTAACGCTGACTTCATACTCATCGCCCAAAGGGCGATACCACCACCCTCGGCCCAAAGGGCCGTCGCCCCCCCTTCTACACAACCCGCCGACGGATGTCGGCCACAACCTTCGGGCCCGCAGGGCCCGTCAACCTTCCCCTCTGAACCCTCTGAACCCTCTGAACCCTTCCCCAAAGAAACCAAAAACTAGAAACATTCCTCATATCATTGAATCAACGGAGGCATGCCTATGAAATACGATGTCATTATTATCGGCGGCGGGCCGGGAGGCTATGTTTGCGCCCTCAGCTGCGCCGGTTACGGCTTGAAGACGGCGCTGGTGGAGAAGCGTGAACTGGGCGGCACCTGCCTCAACAGGGGCTGCATTCCCACGAAAACGCTCCTCTTCACCGCAGGTCTTCTGGAGAATCTCCATAAATCATCCCTCTTCGGCATCAAAGATGGAAAGGGAGAGGCGAACTTTGAAGGGCTCCGGAAACGGTCTGCTGATGTGGTTTCCACCCTCCGAAGCGGCGTAGCAAAGCTGTTAAAGCAGCATAAGGTAGATGTGTACTATGGCACGGGAAAGGTGATTTCTTCTTCCCTGGTGGAAGTGGAAGGAGAAGAGGGCAGGAAAGAGCTGGAGACAGACCATATCGTCCTTGCCACCGGTGGCGCCCCCTCCGTTCCGCCCATTCCGGGCAGCACCCTTCCCGGTGTCTACACCAGTGACAGCCTGCTGGAAAAGCTGCCGGAGGCACGCCGCCTTGTCATCATCGGCGGCGGTGTCATCGGCGTGGAATTCGCCGAAGCCTACCGAGCCTTCGGGGCAGAGGTGACCATTGTGGAAATGATGCCCCGGATTCTTCCTCCCTTTGATACGGACCTGTCCCGCCACCTGGCTGCCCTTTTCCGGAAGAAGGGAATCAAGGTTATTACAAAGGCGGGCGTCAGGAAGATTGAGGAAAAGGACGGCGCCCTTTCCGTGACCTACGAATTCTCCGGGAAAGAAGAATCCCTTCCTGCCGATGCCGTGCTCATCGCCACCGGCCGCCACGGGGAAACGAAGGGCCTCCTTCCCATGGAGGCGGATATGGAGCGGGGCTGCTTCAAGGTGGATTCTCATTTTGAAACCTCCGTGCCCGGTATCTATGCCATCGGCGATATCGTCTATGGAGGCATCCAGCTGGCCCATGCGGCGGAAGCGGAAGGAAAGGCAGCGGCTGCGGCTATTGCAGGAAAGGAATGCTCCGTGGCCATGGACCTGGTACCCCAGTGTGTCTATACCATTCCGGAAATCGCAGCCGTAGGGATTTCTGAAGACAGGGCCAAAAAGGAAGGCATTCCCCTAAAGACAAGCCGCATCGTCATGGGCAGCAATGCCAAAAGCCTCATTGCCGATGAAGGGGGATACATGAAGCTCTTTGCCGATGAAGAAAATCATATTCTGGGCGGGCAACTGTTCTGCAGCGGCGCAGATAACCTGATTTCCGAAATATCCCTTGCCATTGCCAACCAACTCACTGTGGAAGATTTCCTCAAAATCATCCGTCCCCATCCCTCAGTGGAAGAATCTCTGGGAAAAGTGGCAGAAAGCCTCCTTCCCAAATAAAAGCGCACAGAAAAAAGCGTCCCTTCTCAAAAGAGAAAGGGCGCTTTTTACATGGTCTGTTACAGTGCTTTCAGTCTTTCAGCCAGCTTGGCACCATGGGCCTGGCAGTCCTTGATGACCCGGTCTTTCACAAATTCCGGGCTCACGCCGGGAATGTAAGCGCAGCCGTTGGTGTAAATGGGTTCCTCATACTCCATACCGCAGAGAGCCGCAATCTGCTGGAAATTGTAGAGGAATTCCTCCATGGGATGGCCGTTGGGGCCGCCCACCTTGTAAGCGCTGGCGGGGGAACCGGTGGTAAAGGAAATCTGGAACTTCTTCCCCTTCAGCGCCGTGCCGGCAGTGCCGTAGGCAAAACCGTGGGCAAATACATCTTCCACCCAGTGCTTCATGAGGGACGGATAGGAATACCAGAAAATGGGGAACTGGAACACAATGACATCCGCATCCTTCAGAAGAGCCTGGTCCTTTTCCACCTTTGGCTCCCAGCCTTCCTCATCCAGACGGAGCAGAGTAAACTCCGGCCCCTCAGCCTTCAGAGTTTCTAGAATGGTTTTGTTAGCCAGCGACTGATCCAGCCGCGGATGACCGGATACAACAAGAATCTTAGACATACACAGGACCTCCTTTTATCAACATGATTCAAAGCTGTCTATATTGTAGCATAGAAAAGAAGAAAGAGGGAAATAGGGACAAGCCCCTTTGGGGCTTGAGGGTTCAGGCGCCTTCGGCACGGTCGAGATCGGGACCGGGGCCTGGGCGGCGCTTTCCAGTATTCCCGTAGGTTGACGCGGCTTCGCCGCAAGGGTTGATGGCGCCGCCGGGCCTTTGGTCCTGGGCGCCAAGGGTTCTGCCTGTGATCGGCTTCGCCTTACAGGCGGGTTGAGGGCTCCGCCCTCGGGAGGTATATAGTATCGCTGCGCTGGCGAGGTACGGCGCCCTTGGGGGCGCCAGTATAAATGCCGCCTTTGGCGGCGAAAACCATACAACCGCCCTGCGGGCGAGAAAATGCATTCCCCTTTTGGTGGCTGGCGCCACCACCTTCCCCCCGCAAGCGGTGGGACTATGGGTGCTTAGCCATGGAGCCATGTCTCTTCAGGAAAGCATAGAAACCTATTCTTCCCCCTGAACAGGGGGAAGTCCGGCGTAGCTCGGATAGGGGGTGGCGAGCGCAGCGAGCCAGTCAGCAGAATGCGTATCAAGCTATATGACCTATAACGACAATCCCGTAACGCTGACTTTATAAGTATTGCCTATGGCAATCCGCAACCCTCGGGGCCAAAGGCCCCGTCAAACTTAAGAACCCTTGGGACGAAGGCCCATCCATCTTAAGAACCTTTCCCTTCACAACCCTTCTACACAACCCGCGGCGCCAGCCGCGCCCCTTTTCTTAAATCTGCGGCGTCAGCCGCCACCACAACCCTCGGGCCCGCAGGGCCCGTCAAACCTAAGAACCCTCGCCCCCTTCGCGGGCGTCAATCTTAAAAACCCTCGGGGCCTTCGGCCCCGCCCCCTTTGGTGCCTGCGGCACCACCTTTCCCCCGCAAGCGGGGGCACAATAAAAGCATGGGGCCGAAGGCCCCGTCAACCTTTTGTTTTATGCTCCCTGAAATCGGAAATAGAGAATACCAGAAGCGCCGTCCATATGGTGGCAAATCCCGTAAGCTGCACCATGCTGAAGGGTTCGTGGTAGAGGAAGATGCCAAGGAGCAGGGACAGGCTGGGGGAGAGGTACTGGCAGAAGCCAAGGACGTTCAGGGGAAGATGATTGGCGCCGGTGGAGAAAAGCACCAGCGGCGTGGCGGTGACGATACCGGCGCCTACGAAGAGTAGGTCCGTCATGCTGCTTCCCACAAGGAAGTGGCCTTCTCCTGTCTGATAAAGCCACAGGGCGTATCCAAGGGCCATGGGCAGGACAAGCAGGGTCTCCAGAGTGATACTGATGAAAGGATTGATGTGGAGCTTTTTCTTGGCGGCGCCGTAGAGGGCGAAGGTGAGGGCAAGGCCCACCGATACCAGGGGCAGGCGGCCCAGCTGGAGGGACATGCCGGTAATGCCCAGAAAGGCGATGGCGATGGAAGTCCATTTCAGCCTGGACAGCCTTTCATGGAAGAGGAGGACGCCCAGCAGCACGCTCACCAGGGGATTGATATAGTAGCCGAAGCTGGAGTCTACGATGTGGTCATGGGTGACGGCCCAGATGAAGATGCACCAGTTGGCAGTGATGAGAAGGGAGGCGGATACCATGAGGAGTCCCTTCATCCTGTCATGCAGGAAATCCCTGATGGTGGAGGACAGGAGGGGACCCATGCCCAGGACCCCAAGGAGGAGGGTCATGAAGACGAAGGACCAGATAATGCGGTGCGCCAGTATTTCATAGGCGCCGGTGCCCTCCAGAAGCTTCCAGTACAGCGGAAGCACGCCCCAGATGATATAGCAGGAAAGGGCTGCCACAAGTCCCTTTTTATATTCCGTCAAATGAACCATCTCCCTTTTTGAAATCGTAATGATACCATTATATCCCTGAAATGGGGCCGTGGCCAGTATGATATAATACAGACAGTTATGCAGCATAAGGAGTGAGTTCTATGAAATATAAAATAACAGTCCTCTTGGCCTGTGCCCTTCTTCTTTCCACCGGAGCAGCCCAGGCGGCAGACAAAAAGGACAGTATCCTGCCCAAGCGTTTTTCCGATGCCATGACCTGGAACCTCCAGAATCGGGTAGAGGATATTACCATTACCAAGGTGGCCGTCCCTGCAGACAACGCAAAGCAGGCGCCCCAGCCTCCGCAGGGAGAGGCACCTATGACGCCGCCTCCCGGAGGCTTCAACCCGCCGGACCACATCACCCAGGGCAGTGCCGCCAGAAATATGACGGAAAACGGCAGCGTGGAGGACCAGGTCTTCGGCTCCACCGGCAATGATGAAAACGCCCTTCGCGTCACCGGTGCATCGGTTTCCTTAAAGAATGTGGAAATCATGAAGCAGGAAGGAAACTCCTCCAGCACCGAAGGCGGCGATTTCTACGGCATGAACGCTGCCCTCCTTGCCACCGACGGCGCCCAGGTCACCATAGAAGATTCATCCGTCCACAGCGCGGCGCCTAACGGCAACGGCCTTTTCAGCTACGGTAAAGGTACGAAAATCACCGCCCGGAATGTGAAGATTATCACCGAAGACCATAACTCCGGCGGCATCCAGACCACCGGCGGCGCGGCCACAGAGGCGGAAAACCTCACCATTTACACAAAGGGCAATTCCTCCGCCGCCATCCGCTCCGACCGGGGCGGCGGCACGGTGTCTGTAAAAGGAGGCATTTTCTACACTGCAGGATACGGCTCTCCCGCCATTTACTCCACCGCAGATATTTCTATAGAAGGAGCCGTCCTTTCCGCCTCCCGCTCCGAAGGGGCCGTCATTGAAGGAAAGAACAGCATTGCCCTCAAAAACTGCCGCCTCACAGGAAATATGGCTGACACCCGGGTTATGGGGAAGGAAACCATCAGGGAAGAAAACGTGCACACCGTCATGATTTACCAGTCCATGAGCGGTGATGCGGAAGAGGGTACCTCCTCCTTCTCCATGGAAGGAGGCAGCCTGATTTCTAAAAAAGGGGACATTTTCTACGTTACCAATACGGACTGCACCATCCATCTGGATAACGTAAAAATCAAAAACGAAGACCCCGCCGGCGCCCTCCTTCGGGTCTCCGGAAACAGCGGTGCCCGGGGCTGGGGGAAAGCAGGTGCCAATGGCGGCAGGGCCCTCTTCACCGCTCAAAACCAGCAGCTGGAAGGAAATATCCTGGTAGATTCCATTTCCCGCCTCGCCATGACCCTCGGTAAAAACTCTCGCTGGGACGGCGCCCTGCTTCAGGAGAAAAATGACAAGGCAAGCAAAGAAGACGCAGGCGCAGACCTCACCATCGAAAAAGGAGCCACCTGGAACATGACCGGAGACTCCACGGTCCACACCCTTCGCAGCGAAGGAAAAATCGTGACCAACGGACATACATTGACCGTATTGAAAAAATAATAGAAACGCTGTCAGACGGTCAGACAATCAGACGGTCAGACGGTCAGACGCCTTACAGTCATTTCGAGGGGAGTCGAGAAATCTCCTGCCGCGATGTTTTGCTATAGCGCCATGCCGGGTGGGAAACTTTTCGTAAACAGTTTCCTGTCGATATGAGTCACATCGGCACTACGCTGCCTCGTCATTTCGAGCGAAGTCGAGAAATCTCCGGCCGGACAGTTTCCTGCCGCGATGTTTTGCTATAGCGTCATGCCGGGCAGGAAACTTCCTAAAAAAAGACTGTGAAGAAATGTCAATCATTTCCTCACAGTCTTTTTCATTTATTTCGTTCCGAAAATGCGGTCCCCTGCATCTCCCAGACCGGGGAGAATGTACTTGTGGTCATTCAGCTGGCGATCCAGAGAAGCGGTGAAAATCGGCACATCGGGGTGCGCGTTGTTCACGACCTCCACCCCTTCCGGAGCGGCTACGAGACACATGAACTTGATATTCTTCACGCCCCTCTTCTTCATCATATCGATGGCAGCCACGGCGCTGCCGCCGGTAGCCAGCATGGGGTCCACCAGGATGAAATCACGGTTCTCCACATCCGGCAGCTTGCAGTAATATTCCACCGGCTTGGCGGTTTCCGGGTCGCGGTACAGACCGATGACACCGACACGGGCGGAGGGCATAAGGTCAAGAAGACCGTCCACCATGCCGAAACCGGCGCGGAGAATAGGAACAATCCCTACCTTCTTGCCCGCTACCCGTTTGCCCCGGGCCTTCTCCAGCGGCGTCTCGATTTCAATATCCTCCAGCGGCAGATCCCTGGTGAGCTCATAGCCCATAAGAAGGGTGATTTCCTTCAAAAGACGGCGGAACTCCCCGGAGCTGGTGTTCTTGGAACGCATAATGGTCAGCTTGTGCTGAATCAGCGGATGATCAGTAATATGAATCTGCATAATGGCCTCCCTCAATGAAATAGAATCAGCGAATTTACCCATACTATTTTAGCACAAATAGGAAAAAGGCGCAGGGGGAAATGGGGACAGCCGCTTCACGGCTGAGGGTTCTAAAGTTTGACGGGGCTGCCACCCCGAGGGTTCTGGGTTTGACACGCCTTCGGCGTGAGGGTTGTAGTGGGCGGCTTTAAAATTATAAAGCCGCCTCTTATGATAAAACCTTTACAACCGACCTGAAGGTCGAAAGGAAAACAGGCCAACCGCCCCGGCGGGCGAGGGAAATGCGTTCCCCCTTTGGTGGCTGGCGCCACCACCTTCCCCCCGCAAGCGGTGGGACAATAAAGCTTCGCGAGACTATTATCTCAAAGGTGGCACAAAGCATAGCACGGGGTGTTGTGCCCCCGCACACCGTGGCGAAGGTGGTGCCGTAAGGCACCAAAGGGGGGAAAGCCACCGGAGGTGGCTAATCGTCGGACGAGGAAAAACAAAACAGCCGCCTTAGCAGGCGGGGATAGGGGTGCATTTCCATCGGGCCGGAGGCCCGGTTGTTTGGTTTTCACTGCCGTAGGCAGTGCTGCCGCCGACAGGCGGCCATAACCTGCGGGGCCGACGGCCCCGTCAACCTTCCCCTCTGGCCCCGGGGCCCCGCAGGGGCCCATTACAAAAAAAGCATGACAATCACTGGTAATTGATGTAAAATAAAACTATTGGATTATGATAATATAGGTTTTTCAGAACTTTGTTTAGAAAAGAGGAAATCTATGAAATATAGAAAAATCACTGCCCTGCTCTGCGCCCTGGCTATTGCCGGTACCGGAGTTTCTTCCGTATTTGCAGAAGACGCTGCAGCAGCTGCTTCTGCAAAGGACAGCTCCGCCGAAGCAGCAGCTCCGGCTGCCAAAGCACCGGAGGTGAATTACACCGACGCCCTTTTGAAAGGCCTGTCCCTGACACTGCCGGATGTTGAAAAATCCGTACAGGACGGCACCTTCAAGAACCTGTCCCCGGAAGCGCCGAAGCCGGTGGTGGAACAGCCTGCTCCTGAGCCGGAACCCCTTCCCGAACCGGAGCCGGAGCCTGAGCCGGAACCGGAGCCCGAGCCCGCTCCCGCGGCCAAGTACACCGCCGACCAGGGGGACACCGCCAATGAAATCGACAGTGACGGTACCTACGACGGCATGACCTATACTTCCGAAAAACCGAATGAAAACGCCCTCCGCGTATCCATGGCCTACATCAGCGCCAAAGGCGATACCTTCACCAAATCCGGTGATGTGGACGACGTCACCAATTCCGACCTCTACGGCAAGAACGCCGCCCTCCTCGTTACCCACGGCGGTCACGGCGCCTTCACCGACGCTAAGATTTCCACCACCGGAAACGGTGCCACCGCCGCCTACGGCTACAGCAAGGGCACCTACATCAATCTCACCAATGCTGCGATTTCCACCACAGGAAACTTTGCGCCGGCAGCAGAAACAGCAGAAAAAGCCATGATGAAACTGGCCAACACCACCGCTTCCACCACCGGCTATGGCTCCCCGGCCATTAAAGTGTCCAAAAACGGCGGCATCATCCTGGCGGAAAACAGCCACTTCACCACCACCGGCCAGGAATCCCACGGCGTATACACCGCCGGTGACGTTACCTTGACCGGAAGCACCGTGAACGCCCAGGCCACCAAAGCGGCAGTCATTAAAAATAACGACACCCTTTCCCTGGAAAGCTCCACCCTGGAAGGCAATGAAACAAACTCCGTGCCCTACAACATCGTCCTCTACTCCGACGAATCCGCCATCGGCACCATGGGCACCCAGCAGTTCAACGCCAAAGACTCCACCCTTATTTCCCATAAAGGCGGCATGTTCTACGTCACCAGCACCCACGGCAGAGTGACCCTGGAAAACACCACCATCCAGCAGGATGCTTCTCTCCCTGTATTCACCGTTACCGGCAACGACGGCTCCTTCGGCTGGGGCGACCCCGGAAGCAACGGCGGCCACATGCAGCTTGTACTTGTGAAACAGGAACTCACCGGCAATATCCTCGTCGACTCCATCTCCGACGTGAACATGAACATCACCGACGGCTCCACCTGGAACGGAGCCATCCACATCGTCCCCAACGCCCAGAACGGCGCTGCCTACCACACCAACGCCGACATCTTCATCGCAGCAGGCTCCACCTGGAACCTCACTGAAGACAGCGAAGTCACCACGGTTACCAACCTGGGCACCATCAACTACAACGGCCACACCATCAAACTGGCCGACGGTACAGAAATGAAAGCATAAGGAAATACAGAAAAAGCGGCGCCTCGGCGCCGCTTTTTTATGTGGAGAGGACTGCTTCGCGGCCCGGGTTCTAAAGTTTGACGGGGCTGTCACTCCGAGGGTTCTCAAGTTGTGCGCCAGTTCGGCGTGTATAGTATAGTCTGGTGAAAGCCCAGACCCGG
>NZ_CALGPS010000041.1 GCF_937959425.1 uncultured Dialister sp. | reverse complement strand
CGCGGTTGTATGTTTTTTCCACCCACCAGCCCCCAGCCACTAGCTACCAGCCACTATCCCCTTCGCCCGCCAGGGCGGTTGTAAAGGTTTTATTTATACTGGCGCCCTGCATTATTTAAAAGGCGCCCACCAAGGCCGATAGCTGATAGCCGACAGCAGTCCTACCAGCACACTACCCATGAGATTTCTCCACTCCGCTCAAGTCGAAATGACGAAGCAGTGCATAAAAATTCTTATGGAAACAGACTCTATGAATGAATCAGTGCTTCCCCAGTTCCTCAAAAATCCCCTTTTTCTCAAATCCATATCTCCAGAAGGCCAGCCCTGCAAGATTATAGTTCTTTTCCAGTTCCAATTTCGCACTGAGGGATTTTTCTTCTTCCAGATATACCCTATGCATAAGGCCTCCCTGTTTCCAGGTGAGGGTGTACTGTCTGGCTTCGGGCTGCCAGATGGGTTTCAAACGGTACCGGTTCATGAGGTCTTCCTGGTCCTTCATGGCAAGGACTTTTGATTTCATGTGTCCCGGATTTCCTTCGTAGATTCTTGTGTAGAAGGGAAGGCCCAGGATGAGTTTCTCCGGAGGCACCATGGTGATGAGTTTCTGTATGCTCCTGTCCAGCCAGCTGTAGGAGGACACGGATCCGGCGTAGGGGCTGGTGCGGGGTGTTTCGTCGTAGCCCATGATGATTTCATAGTCGCAGAAGTCCGCCAGTTTCGTCCGGTCGTAGCAAAGGCTCCAGGTAGGGGAGCCGGCGTTGTAAACGGTGATGTCTGCGGTAAGTTTCTTTTTCCCTTCATGGAGGGGCACGGACAGGTTTTTCATGAAATCGGTGAACAGGTCTTTATCCTTTGGGTCCATGTTTTCAAAGTCCATGTTGTACCCGTAGAGACCGTATACTTCGGAGAGGGCGGCGATTTTGGAAATGAAGGCTTCCTGCCTTTTACCATCGTGCATGAAAAGGGAGGTTTTCTTCACTTCGAAATCGTTATGGATGAGGGGCATCACTTCCATGGAGTTCTCCCTGGCCCTTTTCAGATAGTCGAAGTTCCAGCTGTACGCCCCTTTTTCTATATCCTCATAGCTGCCCATAGTAGGCGAAAGGATGTGGGTGCCCGAGAGGGCGGCGAAGTCGGAGTTTTCATTTCTGAAGGAGTAGTTGATATCCCAGAGAACAAGGGGCCTTTCCGCCGGAAGGGCTTTTTCTTTTCCCTCTTTCTTTTCCTTCTTCTTTTTTACGGTGAGTTCCTTTTTTTTAGGCTTGTAGGTATATTCCAGGCCGGCCTGACCGCTGAAGAAGGAAAAATCCACGTACTTGTTCCCTTCAATTTCCCGGTACGGGATTTCCACCTTTTCTTCCCTTTTCATGGCGGGAGGCGTGGTATATACGTAGAGTCTGTCCTTTTCCCAGGACAGTTTCCACTTTCCCCCTTTGGTAAGCACCAGGGGGGCGGTATAGAAGGTGCCGTCTACTTCATAGGCGTTGAAATTTTTGAAATCGCTGCCCTTCATTTTCACCGCTGCAGGCCCTTCGCCCAAGGCCAGGGCGGGAATCGCTGCGATGATGAGGGCTGCTGCCAGTTTTTTAAGCATATTTCCCTTTCATGATTGTGCTGCAAATTTCCGTACCAGAGTGACCAGTGTCTCTGTGTTCAGAAGATGGTACAGATCCTCCTCCCCTTTCAGGGAAATAGGTTCTCTGTCCAGGAAGGAAATGAATTTCCGAAGGATGCGGGCCGCCTTTTTCCCCTGGTCGAGAGGAGCTTCTTTCCGGCCCAGCACTTTTTCCATGAGGTAAACCATGACTGCCGGACGGAAGAAGGCATCGATGAAAACATTTTCTATCCAGTAATCATGGACGGTATGCCGGAAGGAGCTGCAGGCGCCTGCAAAGGCCAGGTAGAGGGGGAGGCCGTCTTCCGTGCCTGCCCAGAAGTCGCTGAAACCGTAGTCGAAGGCGCCGTCTTCCTGCTTTTTAATATACACCAGGGCGTCCCCTTCTATGATATGCACCTTTTCTTTGTGAGGAAACTGGGGCAGCAGTTTCTTTTTAAAGAGGGAAATCATGTGGGGATTCAGCTCCACCACCGTCACCGACTCCACGTCCTCCTTTTCAGAAGCCATGAAGGTGTAGTAGCCAAGGCCCAGACCGTAGGTAATGACCTTTCCCGCTGCCCTTTCCAGGGGCTCCTTCATGGATTCGATCTCACTTAATACCACGCTCATCCACACGCTGCCGTTTTCAAGGAGCACCGGGAACACCACCGGGCTGTCAAAGAAGGCGGCCTCCCCATAGGCAAAGGGATCTTCCCTCGAGAATCCTTCATGATAGGTCTGGATGAGCTCTCCCGGCAGGTAGTCGTTCGTGGTAAGGGTAATATGGCCTTCCCTTGTTTTCCCTTCCACCCTGACCTGCCGGTAGTAGGGATTGTTTAAAATGTCGCCGGCCGGATGCCTGCGGATATGGGAGGCCAGGTAGTCAAAAAGGCGGTCTCCCATTTCTTCTTCCGTCATGAAACGGGAAAGCTCCGCATAGGGCGCCGGTACTTCCCCATGGCTGACGGCCCAAGCCGCCTCGCCTATATCGTCACCGAAGCCGATGCTTACATAGGACGAAATGAGGTCTTTCTCCGAAGATGTAGAGAAATCCAGGTCTTCTACATAAAGATGATCCGCCACTTCCCCCAGAAGCATGTCCTGGGCCGTTACGGACAGAAGATATTTCTTCCATAAATCTTCTACAGCGCCGGCAAGGGCGCTTTTTTGTATGTTCATAATGGTTCCTTTCATTTACATAGCCCCGCTGGCTATGGTAAGGCCTGTGACCACCGCGGCGCCGGCACGCACCAGTTCATGGGCGGCGGATTCCATGGTGGCGCCGGTGGTGTATACATCGTCTACCAGGAGAATATGTTTTCCCCTGACCTCCATGCCGTGGTTGATGTGAAATATGCCTTTAATATTTTCATATCGTTCCCTTCGAGAGAGGAGGGACTGGGTTTCGGCGCTTCGAAAGCGGATAAGGCCCCGGGGAACGTAGTTTTTTCCCGCCCCCTTCATCCAGTCTTCAAACATCATGTCCACCTGGTTGTAGCCCCGGCTTTCCCATTTCTTTTTGGAAAGGGGCACCGGCATGACCAGGCTCAAGTCTTCCAGCCTGTCCCAGTAGGGAAATCGTGTCAGGAGGGGCGGAAAAGCCCGTTTCCTGTCAATGCGTCCGCCGTATTTCAGCTGGATAATGATTTTCCTTACCGCCCCTTCGTAGTTGCAGAGGGTGTAGCAGCCATGGAGGTGGTCGGTGTGGGAGGAGTTCAAAAGCCTTGGATTCCATACTTTTTTCAGGCAGTCTTCGCACCACACTATATCCCTGTCCACTACCTTCCCGCAGCCCGGGCAGGTGGTGGGATAGAAGATGTCCGCCAGGTCATGGAGGAAATTCATGATTTTGCCTCCCCCTTCAGAAGGGGCAGGAAGAGGCTGTAGCGGCTGGCAGTGTCTGCCCGGCTTACAGCACGGGCAATGGCATCTTCCGTGGAAATCAGGATGGTCTTCTTCCTCGCCCTGGTGACACCGGTGTAGAGGAGGTTCCTCTTCAGCATAATGCCCTGGGTGGGCAGGAGCACCAGGATCACCGTATCGTATTCACTGCCCTGGCTCTTGTGCACCGTGGCGGCGTAGGCCAGCTGGATGCTGCTTCTTTCTTCCCCTTCATACACCACTTCTTTGCTGTCAAACCGCACAAAGATCTTGTTCTTGTCCACTGCCCATACGATACCCAGGTCGCCGTTGTAGACCCCTTTGTCATAATCGTTCTTTTTCTGCATCACCTTGTCGCCGGGAAGGAAATGAACCGCCCCTTCCACCGGATGGTCATGGACCAGTTCCTGTATGGCGCGGTTCAGATGATCCACGCCGCAGGCGCCCCGGTACATGGGAGACAGGACCTGCATTTTCATTTTCATTTTTTCGCTGCCGTAGTCCATGTCCCGGCAGAGCAGCATGATTTCACGGAAAGCATCCAGCTCAGAAGCAGCATAGTAAATGAGGAATTCCCCCTCTTCATCGGGATAGCACATTTGCCCCTCCCGGATGCGGGCGGCGTTGTCAATAATGCCGCTTCCCTCTTTCTGGCGGAAAATGTGCTCCAGCCGCACCACCGGCACTTCGCCCCAGGCGATGAGGTCTTTTAAAGGAGACCCCGGCCCCACCGGCGGCAGCTGGTCGATGTCCCCCACCAGGATAAGCCTGGCCCCTTCCTTCAGTGCACAGAGGAGGTGGTAGAAAAGGGAAATATCCATCATGGATGCTTCGTCCACAATGATTAAATCCTCCTTCAGGGGGTCCGACTCGTTCCTGTTGAAAAAGGTGCTGCCGCTGTCGTGAAGCTCCGCTTCCAGGGCCTTATGGATGGTATCCGCCTCCACGCCGCTGGAAAGGGAGAGCCTTTTCGCCGCCCGGCCGGTGGGCGCCATGAGACGCACCTTCAGCTGGAACTGGCGGGCTGCGGTAATAATGGCCTGCACCAGGGTGGTTTTCCCGGTGCCCGGGCCGCCGGTAATGATAAGCACGCCGGACTTCAGTGCTTTTTCCACCGCTTCCCGCTGCCTGTCTGCCAGGGTCAGTCCCTTTTCCCTTTCAAATTTCTCCACCGCCAGCCTGGAAGAGCCCAAGGGCTCGGCATGAAGGAGAGATTTTATGCGGAGAGCGGATTCCGTTTCCGCTTCATAGAGGGACGGCAGGTAAAGGTACCGTTTGTCATTCCACACAAGGGAAGGGATGAATCCATTTTCTATGGATTCCTTTCCCGCCTCTCTCACAATATCTTCCGTCACTCCAAGGAGCAGGGAGGCATTCCGGAAAACCGACGATTCCGGGGCGCAGGCATGGCCCTGGGCCAAAGCCCGGGAAATGGTATACTCTATGCCCTTGGTCACCCGGTCTGCGTCATCGGGATCCACCCCTTTTGCTAAAGCGATGCGGTCTACTTCCTGAAACCCCAGGCCCGGAATATCCCGCACCATGCGGTAAGGGTCGCCGGACAGCACGTCCTCCGTTTCTCCGCCGTACCGTTTTCTGATGTCCGCAGCAAAGCTCTCGGAAATCCCCAGGGACTGAAGGAACATAATAAGCTCCTGTTCCTCCCTCACCTTTTCATAGGACTCCTTGATTTTGGCCAGGGTTTTCCTGCCGATGCCCGGCACCTGGCGGAGGTCGTCGATCCGGTTTTCAAAAACTTCCAGCGTCTTCCTGCCGAAATGGTCCACAATCCTCCCTGCCATGGAAGGGCCTATGCCGTCAATAAGGCCGGACGCCAGGAAAAGTTTGATTTCCTCCGTTTCCTCGGGCTTTGTATTTTCCAGTATGCTGCATTTGAACTGCATGCCAAAACGGGGATGCCGTTCCCAACATCCCCGAAGAAGCACCAGCTGACCCGCATAGGGGGCAGGGCCCCTGTATGCGGCAGTCACGGTTTTTCTGCTCTCCTTATCTTCCAGAAGAAAGACACAGAACCTGCCATCATCGCTGGAAAATATGATTTTCCTTACGGTGCCGCGCAGTTCTTCTGTCATTTTTCTTCTCCTCTGGTCAATCGGTTCTGCACCTTCTTGCTGATATCCATGAGCATCTGGTACCAGCGGATGAAATCGGGACGGGCAGACAGATCTTCAATCAGCTTCGAGAGCTCCTCTATGTTCTTGGCTTCCCGCTTTCCGTCAAAAACAGGAATTTCCGCCTTCATCTTGCGCTGGGCGATGCTCCTGGACAGGGCAAGCCTTTTCTCAAAGAGGCAGACCAGCTCCTTGTCTATGCTTCTGACAGAATTCCGCAGGGCTTCTAATTCTTTGTCTTCCATAACAGTCCACTCCCCTCAGGAAGAAATGGGATTACTGATTATTGGCGTGGAGGGTCTGAAGGATTTCCTGTACCTTGTCTTTCGCTTCTTCCAGCGGTACTTCCACCACTTCGCCGGACCGGCGAATCCTGATTTCCACACAGCCCGTCTGCTGCCACTTCTTGCCGATGGTGACGCGGACAGGATAGCCGATGAGGTCAGCGTCCTTGAACTTGATGCCTGCCCTTTCATTCCGGTCATCCAGCACCACTTCATCCCGACCGTCTTCCATGTCATGGTAGAGCTTCTTAGCCGCTGCCATCACCTCTTCCGACTTGTTGTTTGCCGGAACGATGACCACTTCATAGGGCGCAATGGCCACAGGCCAGATAATGCCGTCATCGTCGTGGTTCTGTTCGATGGACGCAGCTACCGTTCTGGTGACGCCGATGCCGTAGCAGCCCATGACGAAGGGATGGGACTTGCCCTGGTTATCCAGGTACGTCGCATTCAGAGCTTCACTGTACTTGGTTCCCAGTTTGAACACCTGGCCCACTTCGATGCCGCGGCAGCGGACAATCTTGCCACCGCAGTGAGGGCATACGTCCCCTTCCTGGATCTGGCGGATAGTTTCCACACGGACATCAGTGAAATCGCGGGCCGGGTTCACATGGATATAATGCTTATCCTTTTCATTGGCGCCGCAGCAGGCATCCTGCATTTCCATGACGGTGGGATCGACCAGGATATCGAACTCCTTCGTCCTCTTAAGACCGATGGGGCTGATGTAGCCTGCAGTAAGGCCTACTTTCTTCAAATCCTCGTCGGAAGCCATATCCACATTGATGGCATTGTAAATATGCTGGATTTTCGTTTCGTTCACTTCATGGTCGCCGCGAACCATGGCCAGCACCACCAGGCCGTCCACATTGTAAACCACAGCCTTTACAGACTGGGTAACCGGGGCATGGAGGAAATCGCACACCATTTCAATGGTATGCTGCCCTGGTGTTTCTACCAGTTCCTTTTCCTTGTCATTATGAATGTCGCACTTCACGGTGAGCGGATCCACCGCTTCAATATTGGCTGCGAAATCACAGTTTTCACAGTAAACAATATCCGCTTCCCCGGAATCAGCCAGCACTTCGAACTCATGGGAGCCGCTGCCGCCGATGGCGCCGGAGTCGGCAATGACAGGACGGAAAGTGAGACCGCAGCGGGTGAAAATGCGGGTATAGGCATCATACATGAGCTTGTACTGCTTATCCAGCCCTTCCTCATCAGCGTCAAAGGTATAGCCGTCCTTCATAATGAATTCACGGCTTCTCATGAGACCGAAACGGGGACGCTTCTCGTCTCTGTACTTGTTCTGGATCTGGTACACGGAAACAGGCAGCTGCTTGTAGGAAGTGGTGTCCATCTGGATGAGGGAAGTCACCAGCTCTTCATGAGTAGGACCCAGGCAGTACTCCCGGTCATTCCGGTC
Organism: uncultured Dialister sp.; assembly: GCF_937959425.1. GTDB lineage: Bacteria > Bacillota > Negativicutes > Veillonellales > Dialisteraceae > Dialister. The sequence goes on along the minus strand of NZ_CALGPS010000041.1, from coordinate 1,455 downwards.
CTTCAGCTTGAACATTTCCGGTCCAAATACATCCCAGCGGCCCGTCTTCTGCCAAAGTTCCGCCGGCTGCACGATAGGCATCATGATTTCCTGGGCACCGGTTTTGTTGATTTCCTCGCGGATAATATTTTCCACCTTCAGGATAGAACGCCATGCCAGAGGCAGGAAGGAATAAATCCCGTTCCCGATCTTCCTCATCATGCCGGCCTTCAGCATGTACTGATGGCTCACCACCACGGCGTCAGCCGGTAATTCACGTAATGTAGGACTGTATAATCTGGATGCTAACAAAATATCTCCCCCTGTAACTGTCCCGGCAGGCCGGAACGATTTTCATACCGAAATTTTTTCGTTATATGCTTTTTTATTATACCACGGTTTGACGAGGGTTGTGGGGAAAAATCCTCAGTTTTATTGTCCCACCGCCCGCGGGGTGGCAAAGGAACTGGATTCGTAGGGAGCCAAAGGCGACTGAGAATCCAGTGACATGCTTTCCCGTGGAGGAAGGTGGTGCCGTAAGGCACCAAAGGGGGGCGGGCCTGGAGGGTCCGCGGGTTGTGTAGAAGGGTTGTGTTTCAAGGAGCGGGATAAGGTTCAGAGGGTTCCCTCCCCCCCTATTGTGCCCCCTGAACAGGGGGAAAGGTGGTGGCGTCAGCCACCAAAGGGGGGCGGGCCTTTGGCCCCGAAGGTTGTGTAGAAGGGTTGTGTAGAAAGGTTCTTAAGTTTGACCGGCCCGTTGGGCCGGAGGGTTCTTAGGTTTGACGGGCCCTTCGGGCCCGAGGGTTGTGGTGGCGCCCTATGGGCGCAATATAAAAGTCAGCGTTACGGGACTTGCATTTGTGTCACTATGGCGCCCCCGTCATTTCGAGCGGAGCTGCAAGCCGGTATGATTCGCTTAGTTTCATGGAGCCCAGTGAAAGGGAGCCCTCAAATCTCCCCGCAGAATGCTGCCTTGGGGCAGAAAGGAGCGCTTGGCGTAGAGGCAACAGCAGTTAGCTTTTAGCAGTTAGCATCTGGCTCTGGTACGGCTTGATACTTTAGACGTCATATTCAAGACTAAGCATCGTGGTGTCAGGCTCGCTACGCTCGCCTCCCCCTTGCCCGCTGCGCGGGACTTCCCCCGCAAGCGGTGGCAGAACAACCCGTGCTTAATGTAGAGAATCATATGAAAATATAGCCTCGCGGAGCTTTGTTGTGCCCCCGCCTGCAGGGTGGCAAAGGAACTGGATTTGTAGGGGAGCACAGCGACCCGAAAATCCAGTGACATGCTTCCCTTTGGGTAAAGGTGGTGCCGCAGGCACCAAAGGGGGCGAGCCCGTAGGGCCCGCGGGTTGTGTAGAAGGGTTGTGTTTCAAGGGGCGGGGAAAGGTTCTTAAGATTGACCGGCCTGTTAGGCGGTCGGGTTCTTAGGTTTGACGGGCCCTTCGGGCCCGAGGGTTGTGGTGGCGCCCTATG
>NZ_CALGPS010000040.1 GCF_937959425.1 uncultured Dialister sp. | reverse complement strand
AACTTAAGAACCTTAAGAACCCTCGGGCCCACAGGCTCCGTCAACCTTTTCTTCCACAACCCTTCTGCACAACCTGCGGCGTCAGCCGCGCCCCTCCCTTTTTACTTCCTACCTTGTCAAAATAGTCAAATAAACAATAGTAAACAAACGGAAAACACGATAATAGTCAAAATGATAAAAATAAAAGTCAAAAATATTTTAGCACTCTATTGACAAGAGTGCTAAAAGTGCTATACTATAGTTGTCAGGAGGAAAGGGAGCCCGAAGGGAAACCGGAAAGGCTCCCGGACACCTGAACATCATAACAAATACAAAGGAAAGAGGTCTTTGATTATGGGCAGCATGATTCCATTTGAAGGTTTATTTGGTGACAGCGTTCTTGATCATTTCTTTGATGATATTCCTACCGTTTATAAAGATTATGTAGCCGTACCGAAGGTGGATATCGAGGATCTGAAGGATCACTACGAAATCACCTGTGATATGCCCGGATTTACAAAAGATGAAATCCATATCAACTACGAAAACGGTATTCTTTCTATCGCCGCTAAACGGGAAGACAAGAAAGAAACGAAAGACGAAGAGAAACATTACATCCGTCATGAGAGAGGCGCCGTTGGATTCTCCCGTCAGTTCTCTGTGAAAGGCATTAAAGAAGAAGGCATTAAAGCCAGCCTGAAAGACGGCGTGCTGAAGATTGACCTTCCGAAAGAGGATCCGAAGAAAGTAGAAGAATCCCATCGGATTTCCATTGACTGATATTTTTGAAACGTTGATTCCTGGTGATGCGAATGGAAATAGTTTCAATATGCTGAGCCCTGCCGCCTGAAGCACGGTCCGGCGGCAGGCTCAATCCTTTGTTTCAATTGCTTTTCTTACAATTATCTCCCTCCCAAATTTATTAATTCGTTCATACAAACCACCCCTTAAGAAAGGCCCGGGAAAGAGCAGTCCCTCTTTTCCGGGCCTTTTGCGTGCCATTTTCACCGGCCTTTCTTCCTGTAGTATAATAAGGAATATTTCCTGCATTGTTGAAATAAGGAGGGACTATGGTTTCAGGACAGTGGAACCGGGAAACGGCGAAAGCTTTGTGGCAGCTCACGGCCCGGTATTGGAAAAGCGAAGAGAAGAAGAGCGCCTGGCTGTACCTTCTGGGGATCGTCATCCTTACCATGGCGGCGGTGTACATGACCCTTCTTCTGAATGACTGGTTCAATGAGTTTTACAGTGCCCTGCAGAATTATGACAGCGACGCCGTATACCACGGCCTTATCCGCTTTACAGCCATCGCTTTCGGACACATCGCTTTTTCCGTGTATGCCTACTACCTGCAGCAGACCCTGGCCCTCCGCTGGCGCCGGTGGATGACGGAAAAATACCTTTCCCGCTGGACTGCCCGGCAGATGTTCTATCGGCTGGAAATGTTTTCCGGCGGCCGCTCCGATAACCCGGATCAGCGTATTTCCGAAGACATTAACCTTTTCACCTCCCGCACCCTGTCCTTCACGGCAGGCCTTCTTCGGGCGGTGACCACCATTTTCTGCTTCATCTTTGTCCTCTGGTCCCTGTCGGAACCCCTGTCCTTTTCCCTATTCGGCAGCACCTTCCATATCTACGGCTACCTGGTGTGGACGGCCCTGGCCTATTCGGTTATCGGTACCTGGCTTACCCACAAGGTGGGCCATAAACTGGTAGGCCTCAATTTCCTGCAGCAGAAACTGGAAGCGGACTTCCGCTATGCCATGGTGCGGCTCCGTGAAACATCGGAAAGCGTGGCCTTCTACCACGGGGGAGGAGAGGAAAAGAAAATCCTCACCAGCCGTTTTCACAAACTTCTGGTGAATACGGTGTACATTATCCGGAAACAGAAACAGCTTTCCTGGCTCACCAACTCTTACGGACAGATTGCCATTATCTTCCCCTTTGTGGTGGCGGCGCCGAGGTACCTGTCCAGAAATATTTCCCTGGGCGGCCTCATGCAGGTGGCCAACTGCTTCGGTAAGGTGCAGGAATCCATGTCCTACTTTGTGGACGTATACTCCTCCCTGGCGGAATGGATGTCCTGCGTGGAACGACTGCTCACCTTTGATGAACACATGGACCAAATGCTTCGGGAAACGGAGGGAGAGGAGAAGAAACTGGTAAGAAAGGAAGGCAGTGAAACCCTTACCCTCTCTCATGTCAATGTATCCCTCCCTGACGGGAAGCCTCTTCTCACCGACCTGTCCTGCACCATAGAAGAAGGGGATAGGGTCATCCTGAAAGGTCCATCGGGCTCCGGAAAATCTACCCTTCTCCGCCTGCTTGCCGGCCTCTGGCCTTTTGGGGAAGGAGAAATCCACCTGCCCTCTGCCAAAAACAGTCTCTTCATCCCCCAGAAACCCTACATGCCCATAGGCACACTGAAAGAAGCGGCCCTCTATCCCGGCGGAGAGGGGAAGGAAGAAGAACTGAAGAAACTTATGGAAACATGCGGCCTCGCCTCCTGGGCAGCCCACCTGGAGGATGAAGGAGACTGGAGCCACATCCTCTCCCTGGGGGAACAGCAGAAACTGGCCTTCGTCCGTATCTTCATTACCCGTCCCCGCTGGGTATTCCTGGACGAAGCCACCTCCGCCATGGACGAGGAAACGGAAAACCGTCTCTACCGCCTCCTTTCCTCCCTGCCCGGCATCACCCTTATCAGCGTAGGCCACAGGTCTACCCTGGATAAATACCACACCCGGGTGCTGAGAATCCGGGAGGGGAGACTGGAAGGGTAGGGGCTGTCGGCTATCGGCTGTCGGCTGTCCGCTATCCGCTATCCGCTGTCCGCAGCGAAAACCATACAACCGCGCCTGCGGCGCGATGGAAAAGCGTTCCCCCCTTTGGTGCCTTACGGCACCACCTTTCCCCCTCTTCGAGGGGGCACTATGGATGCTGGGCAGTGTGCCACATGACTCTGCGGGAAAGCATAGAGCGGCCTATTCTGCCCCCCTGCATAGGGGTGGCAAGGGAACTGGCGTCACTCCAGCGAACACAACCTTTTGCCCGAAGGGTAAAGCCCCATCGCCTGCGGAGCGGGCGTTAACCTTCCTTCAGAACCCTCTGAACCCTCACGCCGCAGGCGTGTCCATGGGCAATCCACAACCTCTCAGCGCCATAGGCGCTGAGGCCCCCTGAGCGCCAGCGAACACAACCTTTTGCCCGAAGGGTAAAGCCCCATCGCCTGCGGAGCGGG
>NZ_CALGPS010000039.1 GCF_937959425.1 uncultured Dialister sp. | reverse complement strand
CGGGTCTGGACTTTCACCAGACTATACTATACACGCCGAACTGGCGCACAACCTGCGAACCCTCGGGGCGAAAGCCCCGTCAAACTTCGGTCCGAAGGGCCGTCAACCCTCACGCCCGCAGGGCGTGTCAAAAAAAGCACCCCCAGCAGGGTGCTTTTTTTACATTCCCATTTTCACCCGTCCGTAAATAACAGCGGCGGTGACGATGAGGATGAGGATCATGAAAAGGTAGTCTTTCCCTTTGGGCGCCACGCTTTCCATGAAGGTTCTTCTGGAGCCGCCGAAGCCTCGAAGTTCCAGGGAGAGGGCCATGGTTTCGCTTCTTCCCAGGGAGCGGAGCATGAGGGGTCTTACGATGGACATGTAGCGCTTCACCTGTTTGAAGAAGTTGCCTTTCACTGCCAGGCCGCGGCAGGCCTGGGCTTCGGAGACGGCTCTGTTTTCTTCTATGAAATCGGGGATGAAGCGAAGTCCTGCGGTGAACATGAAGGCGTATTCATAGGGAACTTTGAGCTGGCGCACCATGGCGGCGGTGAGGTCCTGCAGTTTCACGGTGCCCAAAAGGTAAATGAAGATGATGGTCATGCCCAGCATGCGGAGGGCTGCCACCACCGATTCTTCGGTGCTGCCGCCGCCCAGTTTTTCGATGGCTCCCAGAAGGGCTGCGAAAATGATGAGCATAATGAGGGCTTTCAAATTTTTGAAGAGTTCGCCGGAAACGAGAAGGATGAGCACTTCCAATGCGCAGAGGGCAAGAAGGCTTTCGGGCTTATGAAGAACAATGGCCCATACGGCGGTGCCCAGGGTTAAAAGGATTTTTGTAAGTGGTACCAGGTTTCTCATAAGGCAGCGCCTCCTTTCCGTTTCATAAATTCCCTGCAGAAGCTGTCCATGTCCCGGCAGTAGGGAGCGCCGGGGAGGCGCCGTCCCAGAAGGACAGCCGGCGGATAGGCCAGGCCCCAGTCTTCGGGGCGGTTAGCTTCGGAGAATAAGATTTCCGGCTTATCGTCAAAGACGGCTTTATGGCCTGCAATGACTACCACTCTGGTGCAGTCCCTTGCTACGATGTCCATGTCGTGGGTGACAAGAATGATGGTAATGCCTTTCTGCTGCAGTCTTTCCATTAATGCCATGAGCCTTTTCTTTTCTCTGCCGTCCTGTCCGCTGGTAGGTTCGTCCAGCACCAGGTATTCCGTATCCATGGCCAGGGCGGAGGCGATGGCCACCCGCTGCTGGTCGCCGCGGGAAAGGGTTCTGGGATATTCGGAAGAAAGGCTTTCGGTATCCGTGTCCGCCATGGCGCGGTCGATGGCCTCTTCCAGTTCCTGTCCCCGTTTTCCCTGATGGAAGGGTCCGAAGGCGATTTCTTCCCTGACCGTAGGCATGAACATCTGCCGGTCCGGCTGCTGGAAAACGTAGCCGATGAAACGGCTTCTCTTCGAAGCGTCTTCTTTCGTCACATCGGTGCCGTTATATAGGATGCTGCCGGAAGCGGGCTTTTCCAGTCCCGTCAGAAGACGGGTAATGGTGGTCTTGCCGCTGCCGTTTCTGCCGGTAATGGCCACGAATTCTCCCTTATCGAAGGAGAGGGATACATGGTCCAGTACCAGAGGCAGATTTTTTGCATAGCGGAATGATACATCTCTCAGTTCAAGCATGGTCCTTCCCTCCTTTCTCGAATGAATCCACCACAGACTGCTCTGCATCTTTAATATTCAGGAAGGGCTTTTCAAAGGAAATCCCTTCCTCTTCCAGTGTCAGCTGGGCTCTGTACATATCCGGAATGGCTTCTTCATAAATGTGGTCTTTCTTCATAACCCGCATCACCTCTTCCGGTTTGCCCTGGCTGATAATCTTTCCCTTATTCATAAGAATAAATTTCTTTGCATAGGGCAGGGCCGCTTCCAGATGGTGCTCTGCCACGATCACCGTGAGTCCTTCCTTCCGGTTCAGTTCGCCCACCATTTCATAAAATTCGCGGATGCCTTCGGGGTCCAGGGCAGAGGTCGGTTCATCGAATACCAGTACCTCCGGTTCCTCTGCCAGCACTGCAGCCACCACCAGACGCTGGCACTGGCCGCCGGAAAGGGTAGATACCTTCCTTTCTTCCAGTCCATCCAGATGCACCTTGGCCAGAGCTTCTTTGGACCGGCGGCGGATTTCATCCGGCGGGAAACCATGGTTCTCCAGGGTGAATGCCATTTCCTCCCCCACCGTCAATGTGACAATCTGGGCCTTGTAGTCTGAAAGGATGACGCCAATGGAAGAAGCCAGGTCCGCAATGGAATGCTGGGTCACCGCTTTGCCGCCGGTGAACACCATGCCCTCCATGGTACCGCCGTAGTAATGGGGAATGGCGCCGGCCATGGACATGAGAAGTGTGGTTTTGCCTGCGCCGTTAGGGCCGGTAACTACCACGAAATCCCCTTTCCCTACGGCCATGGATACATCGTCCAGCGCCTTCTTTTCAGAGAAGGGATAGGTGTAGCTGAGATGTTCCACAGAGATAACCCCTTCCTGCTGAGGAACCAGGTTAAGACCGCTGTGGTCGCTGTCCTCCACATCTGACTCCGCCATGTAGTGCATGGATTTGAAAAGACGGAGCGCCGGGAAATAGAGGAAAGGCGTAATAATGCCGTTTCCTACACCCACCATGACCACGGCGGGGAGCATACCGTAGAGATAAACCTTCATAGGAATGCCCATGACCAGGGTCAGGATAGAAACAAAGGTGAAACCGGACACGCAGGTGGTAATGAAACCTGCAATGGCAGGACGGAGAGAAAACTTTCCGATTTTGATAGGCGGCACGGAATGGGCAAAGAAACCTGCCACATAGGCACCGAAGAATTCGGAAGCAAAATCGCCGTAGGGGAAAGCGGACTTACTGGTAAACACTTCCATGAGAGCCGCCACCATGCAGATGCCCAGGCACTGCTTGTAGCTGGGCTTCGTCAGAAGGATGGCCACCACATAGCAGGCAATCATCCAGTTCGGCGTAAAACCCGCCACCGACGGGGACACCAGATGGAGCAGCATGCCGATGGCAAGCATGAGCGTGGAAATGGTCAGCCAGCGGAACCTTCCTCCCCTCGCTTTCGTAAAGACAAGCTTTGATACGTCCATGACCTGTTCCATATGAAATCCTCCTGTAAAATAAAAATCCTTCCATCCCTCTGCTCTACGCAAAGGGACGAAAGGATATATTCCGCGGTACCACCCAGATTGGCAAATGCCCAGCTCTTCTTCCTCTAACGGTGAAATCCGTCTGCCTCTACCCCATCCGGCTCGAGACAGCACCTCCCAGGCCCATTCATCAAGACTGCCATACCGGACTTCCACTTGCGCCGGCTCCCTTGGATGGCTTCCGTCAGGACTACTCTTCCTGTTCAAAGGCTTTATATATGAAATGAGTATAGCACCCCCAGGAGATGGTGTCAACGGGAAAGTGAGAGGGAGATAGAGAAAGGTTCTTAGGATTGACCGGCCTTTGGGGCCACTGGGTTCAGAGGAAAAGGTTCTTAAGATTGACAGGCCTTCGGCCTGAAGGTTCTTAGGTTTGACGGCGCCTGTGGCGCCGAGGGTTGCGGTGGCGGCACAGCCGCAACTAAAAAGGGGGGGTGCGGCTGACGCCGCAGGTTGTGTAGAAGGGTTGTGTTTCAAGGGGCGAAGAAAGGTTCAGAGGGTTCCCTCCCCCTATTGTGCCCCCGCTTGCGGGGTGGCAAGGGAACTGGATTCGTAGGGAGCCCTTGGGCGACTGAGAATCCAGTGACACGCTTCCCTATGGGTAAAGGTGGTGCGTCAGCACCAAAGGGGGCGGGCCCTCCGGGCCCGAGGGTTGTGGTGGCGGCTGCGCCGCAGTATAAAAAGGGGCGCGGCTGTCGCCGCAGGTTGTGTAGAAAGGTTGTGTAGAAAGGGGCTGGAAAAGGTTCTTAAGATTGACCGGCCTTTGGCCGGAGGGTTCTTAGGTTTGACGGGCCTACGGCCCGAGGGTTGTGGATTGCCCTGCGGGCAATGCTTATGAAGTCAGCGTTACGGGAATGCCTTTCTATCACATAAGTCACTCTAACCTTGGTGGTGAGTTAGCCACCTCTGGTGGCCTTCCCCCCTTTGGTGCCTACGGCACCACCTTTGCCCCGGTGGGAAGCGTGTCACTGGATTTTCGGGTCACTGCGTTCCCCTACAAATCCAGTTCCCTTGCCACCCCGCTGTATCGGTCGGGCGACAAAAGGAAAGCGCCCTTATGGGCAGGCTAGGCGCCTTACTTTGCCCGACTTGCACATCCTATGCAGGATGTGCACAGGGGACAATAAAGCTCTGTATAACATTTCGCTTATAAGTGGCTCTACATTAAGCACGGGTTGTTGTCCCACCGCTTGCGGGGGGAAGGTGGTGGCGCCAGCCACCAAAGGGGGAGTGCTTTTCCATCGCCCGTCAGGGCGGTTGTAAAGGTTTTATCATACTGGCGCCCCCATATTTCCAAAAGGCGCCCACCACCTGCCGCCGCAGGCGGCCCCCGATCCCGGTCCCGATCCCGATCTCGACCCCGACCCCGACCACGACCACGAACGCCGCAGGCGCTCCCTTCCACCACTGATGTGGTCCTCTTCCCCTGAGAAATCCAGCAGCCAGGGACTAGCAGCTTGTAGCTTGTAGCTTGTAGCTTGTGGCTTGTATCTAGTAGCTAGTAACTAGGAACCAGCCACCAGCCACTAGCCACTAAATTATCCCGACCCCGATCCCGATTCCAATCGCGCCGCAGGCGCATCCCGATTCTAATCAATAACTTTTTTGATATCATTATCTCTTCACCTCGTATCCCAAATCCCCTATTATTATATTTACATATAATACCCCTCCCATTTCCATCCCTTTTTCCCTCTCCGCCGGAGTCCTCCATCTTCCATTTCGCCTGTTTCATCCCTCCCATCCCGATATGGCGCCCGAGCTTTCTGCTCATTATATCCATTTTCCTCAGCCCATGAAATGCATTGAATCCATACTCTGCTATCCTCAGGCATAACTAATAACAATTCTGTTATTAGTTATGCCTGATTTCTTTTATCCATGCAAATTGTAATGGTTTTTCCGTATTTCCATTTTCGAAAAGAATCGGTATTGGAGTATTTCTTCGTTTTTCTATACAATAGGCACAGTAAAGGACATGAGTCCTGTGTAAGGGATTCGGAGGTGCGGTGCTGTGCACACACCGCTTCCTCTACATTCATAACAAAATGTTCAGTACAGGAGGTTTCAATCGTGAAACATTTAAAAATCGCTTATTCTGACAAAGCCCTCGAAATTTTCGGAAGCATTCCGGCAAGGGAAGCTGTCAATGTGAATGATACCGACTTCACCGATGTGGGTGCTGTGGTCATTGCAGACACTGACACCGATGTTCTTCAGAAGGAAATGATTTTTGCCTTCAAAATTCCTGTTCTTCTGATCCGCACGAAGGAAGGTCCGGTGGCTGATGAAGTCATCAGCAAGGTATACCGGGTTATCGATCTGAATGAAACAGACCACGATTTCTATAACCGCCAGATTGAGAGCGCTGCTTCCCACTATGAAGACAATGTGCTTCCTCCTTTCTTCAAGGATCTGGAGAAGTATGTGGAAAACGGGTATTCCCAGTTTGACTGCCCAGGCCACCAGGGCGGCGCTTTCTTCAGAAAGCACCCGGCAGGCCGCGCATTCTACGATTTCTTCGGCGAAAACACATTCAGAGCTGACCTGTGCAATGCAGACGTAGCCATGGGGGACCTCCTCATTCACGAAGGCCCGGCACTGGCAGCCCAGAAGCATGCAGCAAGGGTATACAACGCTGACAAGACTTACTTCGTACTGAACGGCACTTCCACTTCCAACAAGGTGGTGCTGAATGCCGTCCTCACCCCCGGCGATATCGTCCTCTTCGACCGCAACAACCACAAATCCATCGACCACGGTGCTCTGGTGCTGGCAGGAGCTACACCGGTTTACCTGGAAACAGAAAGAAATGCATTCGGCTCCATCGGCGGCATTCCGGAACACTGCTTCAACGAAGAATACATCAGAAAGCTGGTAGCTGAAAAGGATCCGGTGAAAGCAAAGGCAAAGAGACCCATCCGTCTGGCAGTCATCCAGCTGGGCACCTACGACGGCTGCATCTACAATGCCCGCCAGGTAGTAGACAAGATCGGCCACCTCTGCGACTACATTTTCTTCGACTCCGCATGGGTAGGTTATGAACAGTTCATCCCCATGATGAAAGACTGCTCTCCCCTTCTCCTGGATCTCGGACCGGAAGACCCGGGCATCTTCGTTACCCAGTCCGTCCACAAACAGCAGGCCGGCTTCTCCATGACCTCCCAGATTCACAAGAAGGACTCCCACATCAAAGGCCAGGACCGCTATGTACCTCATAAGAGAGTGAACAATGCATTCATGATGCACGCTTCCACCTCCCCGCTGTACCAGCTCTTCGCTGCCCTTGACGTAAATGCCAAGATGCATGAAGGGGAAGCAGGGAAGAAGCTCTGGAGAGACGCTGTGAAACTGGTCATTGAAACCAGAAAACAGGTACTCCGCAACTGCCACTACATCCGTCCTCTCGTTCCCCCCGTTGTTTACGGAAAGAAATGGGAAGAAGGGGATACGGAAAAAATGGCCAATGATATCAACTACTGGGCCTTCGAACCGGGTGCCAAATGGCACGGCTTCGACGGCTACGGCAAGGGCCAGTACTTCATCGACCCCATGAAGCTGCAGTTCGTCACCGCAGGCATTGATGTGGAAAACGGCGGCTATGAAGAATTCGGCATTCCCGGCAACATTCTGGCCAACTACCTCCGTGAAAACGGCATTATTCCGGAAAAATGCGACCTGAACGACATTCTCTTCCTCATGACCCCCGCTGAAAATGAAACAAAGATGAATGACCTGGTGGCCAAACTCATCCGTTTCGAACAGCTCATTGACCAGGATGCACCCATGTCCGAAGTTCTTCCTTCCATCTACAATGCTTATGAAGAAAAATACAGAGGATACACCATCCGCCGTCTCTGCCAGGAAATGCACGATTTCTACAAGGACCGTGAAGTTTCCACCCTGCAGAAGCAGCTCTTCCTGAAGGACTATTTCCCGGAATACGTAATGAATCCACAGGAAGCGCAGTATGAATTCATGAGAGCCCACGGCGAACTGGTGGACCTGGCTGAAGCAGAAGGCCGCACCGCACTGGAAGGCGCTCTCCCCTATCCGCCAGGAGTACTCTGCGTACACCCCGGTGAAAAATGGTCCAAAACCGCTGTCACCTATTTCCTTGACCTGGTAGAAGGCATTAACCAGCTCCCCGGCTTCGCTCCTGAAATTCAGGGCGTATACGTACAGACCGGTGAAGACGGAAAGAAACATGCCTACGGCTATGTACTGAAAAAGGAATTTGAAAAGAAATAATGACTCATCAGGAAGCGGGGAAATAGGATTTCCCCATCCTTCCTGTCAAAGGAGATAATCATGAGCAAAGCAAATAAAATGAGCGTTTTCCAGCTCACCATCCTGACAGCAGTGAACATGATGGGTTCCGGCATTATCATGCTCCCGTCCAAGCTGGCCCAGGTAGGCGCCCTGTCTATCGTTTCCTGGCTTGTAACTGCCGTAGGCTCCATGGCACTTGCCTATGTATTTGCCAAGTGCGGCATGTACAGCAAAAAAGGCGGCGGCATGGGCGGCTACGCTGAATATTCCTTCGGCAAGGCAGGCAACTTCCTTGCCAACTACACCTACGGTGTGTCCCTGATCTTTGCCAACACGGCCATAGCCATTTCAGCCGTAGGCTATGCCCTGGGCTTCCTGGATACCACTCTGGACCCCGTCATGACCTGCGCAGCCACCATCTTCACCCTGTGGCTGGCCACCGTCCTCAACTTCGGCGGCGCCAAGTATACCGGACAGGTATCCTCCATCACCGTATGGGGCGTCATCATCCCCTGTATCGGCCTGGCATTCGTAGGCTGGTTCTGGTTCTCCCCATCCATGTACTCCGCTAACTGGAACGTACATGACCTTGGATTCGGCGAAGCAGCCATGAACGCCATCACCATGACCCTCTGGGCATTCCTGGGTATGGAATCCGCCTGCGCCAACGCCGACGCCGTGGACAATCCTGAAAAGAACGTGCCGAAAGCCGTTCTCGGCGGCACCCTGCTGGCAGCAGCCTGCTACATCGTTTCCACCAACATCATCTTCGGTATCGTTCCTGCCGACACCCTCGTTTCCAGCTCCGCCCCCTTCGGCCTCGTATTCTCCCAGATGTTCGGCGGCACCGTAGGCAAGATCATCATGGGCCTTATGGTCCTCTCCTGCTTCGGCTCCCTCCTGGGCTGGCAGTTCACCATTGCCAACGTATTCAAGGCAGGCAGTGATGAAGGCTACTTCCCCGCTTTCCTGAAAAAAGTCACCTCCCACGGTGCACCTATCGCCGGCATGGTAGCCATCACCATCATCCAGTCCCTCTTCTCCCTCATGACCATCAGCCCCTCTCTGAACGAACAGTTCGAGACACTGGTCAACCTGGCAGTTATCACCAACATTATGCCCTACCTCCTCTGCATGGCTTCCATCGTAGTCATCATGAAAGCCGTAGACCATCTGGGCAGCGAACTCAAAACAACCAAGTTCATCGCATTCATCGCATCCCTCTACAGCCTCTATGCATGCTACGCCTCCGGCTTTGAAGCCATGACCTACGGCGCCATCGTCACCGTATTCGGCTGGACACTCTACGGATTCGTCTCCGACCGCTTCGACCTGAAAAAAGCAAAAGCAGACAACGAAGCCATCGTCTCCGGCAAAGATCCCGCCGACGCCGTTCCTGCAGCTGCAGAAAAATAAAAGAAAACCCGCTCCCCCGCCGCCTATGGCCGGTTCGGGGCAGAGCCGGCCATAATCTACAACAGAAAACCACCGTCCTCATCGAGGACGGTGGTTTTCTGTTCTTATATTTTATTGTCCCCCTCTTGCGGCTCCCTCAAACTATTGTGCCCCCGCTTGCGGCACCAAAGGGGGAGCGGGCCCGCAGGGCCCGAAGGTTGTGGTGGCGGCTGACGCCGCAGGTTGTGTAGAAGGGTTGTATAGAAAGGGGTGGGAAAAGGTTCTTAAGATTGACCGGCCTTTGGCCGGAGGGTTCTCAGGTTTGACGGGCCTACGGCCCGAGGGTTGTGGATTGCCCTTCGGGCCACTAAGTAGGAAGTCAGCGTTACGGGAATGCCTTTCTATCACATAAGTCACTCTAACCTTGGTGGTGAGTTAGCCACCTCTGGTGGCTTTCCCCCCTTTGGTGCCTACGGCACCACCTTCCCCCCGCTGTGCGGTGGGACTACAACCCGTGCTTAATGTAGAGCAACTTTTGAGAAAAATGATTCGCGGAGCCTTGTTCTGCCACCGCTTGCGGGGGAAGTCCCGCGAAGCGGGCAAGGGGGAAACTCTTTTCCTTCGCCCGCCAGGGCGGTTGTACGGTTTTATCATACTGGCGGCCCCGATCCTCGATCCCGATCTTCGATCCCAGCCGCAGAGCGGCTGCACACCCAAAGGCGGCATGGGCTCGCTTCGCTCGCCCCCCCTTCCACCACTGACGTAGTCCTCTTCCCCTGAGAAATCCAGCAGTCAGGGACTAGCAGCTTGTAGCTTGTAGCTTGTAGCTTGTGGCTTGTGGCTTGTATCTAGTAGCTAGTAACTAGGAACCAGCCACTAGCCACTAGCCACTAAATTATCCCAATCCCAATCCCAATCCCGGTCCCGATCCCGATCTCAATCCCGGTCCCGATCCCGATCCCAATCGCGCCGAAGGCGCTCCCATCCACCACTGACGTAGTCCTCTTCCCCTGAGAAATCCAGCAGTCAGGGACCAGCAGCTTGTAGCTTGTGGCTTGTGGCTTGTATCTAGTAGCTAGTAACTAGGAACCAG
>NZ_CALGPS010000038.1 GCF_937959425.1 uncultured Dialister sp. | reverse complement strand
TTCTCAGGTCGCTAACGCTCCCCTACGAATCGTGTTCCCTTGCCACCCCGCAAGCAGTGGGACAACAACCCGTGCTTAAAATAGAGCAGCTTTATGAGGGAAATGCTTTGCGGAGCTTTATTGTTCCCCCGCACAGCGGGGGAAAGGTGGTGCCGTAAGGCACCAAAGGGGGAAAAGCCGCCGTAGGCGGCTAATTCAGCAGAATGGTAAGCGGAGAAATGAAACACTGTGGCAAAGCAGGCCGCCTTTCGGTGGTCAGGATGGCAATGGAGTGTCATGACGGTGCTTCACCTCGTACACCCTTTGCCGCTCCGCGGCGTTCCCCTCAAGGGGAAACAAGAATTCTAGCGGCGCTATGCTTTGATATGCTTATGAGGCCCAAAGCTGAGCGGAGAGCAAAGTTCCACCTAAAGGTGAAACGACTCACTATGATTTGTGCGTCGCTGACGCTCCTTCAAAGCATGTTCGCTGTGCACCCCTCCGGGGTGGCAAAGGAACTGGATTTGCAGGGAAGCGCAGTGACCCGAAAATCCAGTGACATGCTTTCCTTTAGGAGAAAGGTGGTGCATTAGCACCAAAAGGGGTGCATTTCCAACGCCCGCAGGGCGGTTGTATGGTTTTCCCACGGGCAGAGCCCGGTTGTTATGGTTTTTATTCCGCGAAGCGGCAATAAATCTCATCGCCCGTCAGGGCGATACCACAACCCTTTTCCACAACCCTTTTCCACAGCCCACGGGCCCTGCGGGCCCGTCCCCCTTTGGTACTACGTACCACCTTCCCACCCGCAGTTCGGTTGGGCGACAAAAGGAAAGCGCCTTAATAGGCAGGCTAGGCGCCTTACTTTGCCCGACTTGCACATCCTATGCAGGATGTGCACAGTGGACAATAGGATGGGGGGAACCCTCTGAACCGGGCGGCGAAGCCGTCCATATAAAATTGCGGCGGAGCCGCCACCACAACCCTCGGCCCAAAGGCCGTCAAACTTTAGAACCTTAAGAACCCTCGGGGCGAAGCCCCGTCAACCCTTTTCCACAACCTACGGCGGCAGCCGTGCCCCTTCGCGCCCGAAGGGCGCGCTTCCCTCTCTTTTGTTATAGAACAATTTTCTTGGATTTTACAAAGAAAAGGGTGTAAAATGTATGTAAACCATAATCTGTTTTTGAGGAGGGTGCTGTCTGCATAAGACTAGTTTTATAAAGCTGATGCAGGTGGGGAAGTATGGAGAATAGTAATTGCAAAAAATGGATGAATGATTTTCCCGGCGGGGTGCTTCTGATTTCCAGGGATGAAGAGGAAAAGATACTGGCGGTGAACGAAGAGGTTCTCCGCATTTTCGAGTGCCCCGGAGAGAAGGAGTTCATGAATCTTTCCGGCAGCCGTTTCCGCGGGCTCATGGCGGAAGAGGAGTATCGTTCCCTGGAGGAGATTTTTTCCAGCCGCAACGAGAAGGGAAGATACAATTTCTACAACTTTTCGTCCGTTTCCCTGAGGGGACGTACCCTGGATGTGGAAGGCCTTCTGGGAAGGGCGGAGGATGATGAGCTTGGCCCTGTATGGGTGCTGGGACTTGTGCGGAGCGAGGTCCGTCACCGGGCGCTGGAGCAGGAAATGGATACCGGGCTCATCGGGAAGTATGACTTTCGCCGGGAGGCTTTCCGGCTGAAACAGGAGGACATGGCCCGGGGCGTATATGGAACAAGGATTGTTATTTTCATCAATCTGGTCCGTTTTTCTGCCATCAATGCCAATTATGGGGTAGGCGTGGGCAATGCGGTGCTGAAGCGGATGGGACAGATTCTGCGCCGCCATTTCCCTGCGGATCCTGTGGCCCATGTGTCGGCCGATGATTTTATTATCCTTGCGGCCCCGGAGCATGCTCTTGAGAAACTGGATGCGGCGGTGGAGGAAATCAATGACATCATGGAGGATGACTCTGTCCGCTGCAAGGCAGGGGCTGTACGTTTCGGCGAAGGGTATATTTCCATTGCCGCCTTGAAACGTATGACCTGGTGGGAACCCTTTGACCTGGCCCGGAAGGCGGCGGAGTCCATCAAAAATGACGGCAGCCGGAACTGGGTGCTGTATACCCCGGCCCTGGGACAGAAATTGATTAATACTGCCTTTGTTATGAAAAATTTCAAAAGGGCTCTTCGGGAAGGGCACATCCAGGTTTTTTACCAGCCCGTTATCCGTGCCCTCACAGGGAAGCTCTGCAGCTTTGAGGCCCTGGCCCGGTGGACGGATCCGGAGAAGGGCATGATTCTGCCCGGCGTATTCATTCCGGTGCTGGAGAAGATGAACCTTATCCATCTTCTGGACAGCTATGTGATTGAGGAAACGGCGAAGCTGTATGTGAAGCTCATGAGAGAAGGATGGCCGGTGGTTCCCGTATCGGTGAATCTGTCGCGC
Source organism: uncultured Dialister sp. (assembly GCF_937959425.1). Taxonomy (GTDB): domain Bacteria; phylum Bacillota; class Negativicutes; order Veillonellales; family Dialisteraceae; genus Dialister. Next base: position 7,550 of record NZ_CALGPS010000038.1, on the reverse strand, counting down.
ATGGATTTTGAGGCCATGGATCCCTTTGCCTTCCTGGAGCATATCGTATCCACCTACCAGGTGCCCCGCCATTTCTTCCGTATCGAAGTGACGGAGTCCGCCCTCACCCTGAACGGCAAAGCCATGAAGGACGTACTGTCCCGTTTCCACGAAGCGGGCTACCAGCTGTGGCTGGACGACTTCGGCAGCGGCTACTCCTCCCTCAACGTGCTGAAGGAATTTCACTTTGACGAACTGAAAATCGACATGGCCTTTCTTAGAAATTTCAATGAAAAGAGCCGTGAAATCATCCGCTCCATCATCCTCATGGCCAAGAACCTTTCCATCCACACCCTGGCGGAAGGGGCGGAAACAAAGGAACAGGTGGAATTCCTGAAGGAATCGGGCTGCGAAAAAATCCAGGGCTTCTTCTATGGACGACCCATGTCCTGGGAGGAAGCCAGGGAAAAAATCACCGCCGCCGCCTATGTGCCGGAAACGGCGGTGGAAGAAGCGGTGATGGATGATCTGGGGGATGTGAATGTTATCACCGAAAAGCCGATGGGCCTCTTCCTCCATCAGAAAGGCCTCTGCCGGCTGATTCTCCGGAATGAAGCGCTGGCCCGGGAAACCAGGTCGGTGAGCGGAACCGACGGGGCCCTCTTCACCGGCGGCGAGCTGCACGGCGGCAGCCCGTCCTACGACTTTATCCACGCCCTCATAGAAGAAAGCTGGAGAAGCGGAAGGATGCAGTCCGCCATTATCGTAAGAAACGGAAACCTTCTGAAATATGAAGTCCATACCCTGAAGGGAGGCGATACCCTTGCAGGAGGCGCCCTGTCCGTCATGAATGTGACCCTCCGGAAAGCGACGGCGGAAAAGAAGGATATGGACAGCCTTTATATGAACATGATGCATGTCTTCACCGGCATGTACTACTACCGGCAGAAGGAAAAGAAGGTGGAAGTGCTCCTGACCACCCTTCCGGGCATGAAATCGGGCGATGTCCTGTCTGTGGAACAGGTACTTCAGGTAAAAAGCCTCGTCCATCCTGACGACCGTAAACGGTTCCTTGCATTTCTGAATGAAGAGCATGTGCTGAAAGCCGCCGATGGGTCCCCCTATGGCGCGGCGGGAGAAGTCTTCCGTTTCAAAGACAGAAACGGCCGGTACGAATGGAAAGAAATTGTGGCGGTCAAAGCAGAAAATAACGGGGCAAAGGATGTCCTGGTGGGAGCCAAGCCCATGGTTGTGACACCCCATTCCGAAGAAGAAAGAAAACGGCTGCTGGCCCAGTACATCGCCTCCTTCCGGATGAGCCGGCAGGATGAGGGAGAACTCTCTCCTAATACCTGCTTTCTGGATGCCCTCTGCCGGATGGGAACGCTCAAATTCTTCTGGAAAGACAGAAACCGCCGTTTCCTCGGCGCCAGCAGCGCCTTCCTTTCCTACTACGGCTTTTCCGACGAAAAAACGATTCTGGGAAAAACGGATGAAGATATGGGATGGCACCTGGGAGACAGCTCCTACAGGGAAGAAGAAGAAAAAGTCCTTCATCGCGGCGTGATTTCCGAAAAGGTGAGAGGCCAGTGCATTGCCCGCGGCCGTGTCCGTGCCATTTCCGCCACCAAAGTACCGGTGTACCAGGGAAATGAAATCATCGGCCTTCTGGGCTGGTTCATAGACCTTGGGGATGAAGAGGAGAAAAAAGAAAAGAATGTCCGCCGCTTCTATATGGACGAAGAATCAGGCTTCCTGAGCTACCGGGGCATTATGATCTCCGCCCAGCACTACGACGACGCCTTCCATACCAGCGGCGCTGACTACGAAGCCATCCTCCTTAAAATCCCGGGCATTGAATCCTTTGGCAGAGAATACGGGAAAACCGGCAGGCGACTGCTGATCCAGGCTGTGGGAGATGCCATCAGAAATACCTTCGCCGCCACCTCCGCCATCGGCAGAGTGGGGATAGACAGCTTCCTCATCTTCCGGAACGGAGAAGAAGAAAGGGCATTGAAGAAAAAACTGGATGAACTGGCGGAAGCCCTGAGCCGTATCCACTCCGCCGGCGGCTATCCCTGCACCCTCTTCCTGGGCTGGGCCCTGGTCCAGGGAAGGGAAGTGAAGAACCTGGATGATATCCGGCCTATCCTTATCCGCAGAACCGCCTACTATAAAAAATGAAAAAGCGTCCCTTCCGGGACGTTTTTTTATGTGGGATGCGGGGCGGGAAGGAAATCCCGAAAGAGAACGTAGACGTCAGACATCAGACAATCAGACATCAGACGGCGCAGGAGCCTTTCCACCGTCCACCGTCATCTTGAGCGTCAGCGAAGGATCTCGGTACATGACGCTAATGACTCCTACTAGCTCACTAGTACACTAGTACACTAGCTCACTAAAGAATACCGATCGGTGGGAAGACGAGAAAATAGTAAATTGTGAATGGTAAATGGTAAATGGTAAATGAAGGTGGGTGCCCTGCGGGCACCAGTATAAATGCCGCCTGTCGGCGGCGCCCCCTTTGGTGGCTTTCGCCACCACCTTCGCCACGCAAGCGGTGGGACTATGGGTGCTGGGCAATGTGCCGCATGATTCTACAGGAAAGCGTAGAGAGATTTATTCTGTCCCCTGAATAGGGGAAAGTCCGGCGGAGCCGGATAAGGGGTGGCCGCCATAGGCGGCCAATTCAGCAGGATGGAAAGCAAAGAGAATGACACGGCAGTCAAAAGCGTCCTTGCTTTTCCGGCGGCGCCCCCTTTGGTGGCTTTCGCCACCATCTTTCCCCCAGCTGCGCTGGGGGCACTATGGACGCTGGGCAGTGTGCCACCTGATTCTACAGGGGAGCTGCCAGAGGAAGCTCCTTTTCGCCGACTGGTATTTATTAGTGATGAGTTCAAAAGTGCCATGTACCGAGATTTTTCGCTTCGCTCGGAATGACGATGAGAGTGGGAAGGAAAGCATACAGCTCTGCCGCCGAAAGGCGGCAATAAATCTCATCGCCGTAGGCGATACCTTCCCCTCTGAACCTTTTTCCACAACCCACGGGCCCTTCGGGCCCGTCTCCCTTTGGTACTACGTACCACCTTCCCCCCGCAGTTCGGTCGGGCGACAAAAGGAAAGCGCCTTAATGGGCAGGCTAGGCGCCTTACTTTGCCCGACTTGCACATCCTATGCAGGATGTGCACAGTGGACAATAGGATGGGGGGCACTCTGAACCTTTTGAACCCGGGCCGCAAAGCGGCTTATAAAATTGCGGCGGAGCCGCCACCACAACCCTCAGCAGCCAAAGGCTGCTGTCAAACTTCAGAACCATCGCCCGCAAAGCGGGCGTCAAACTTAAGAACCTTTTCTCTCACAACCTGCGGGCATGTCCTAAAACATTTTCATGGTAAACATTCGCAAAAAAGAGTAAAATAGAGGTAAGAAATCACTCTCTGAAATTTTTCGGGGGGGGGTAGCTGCTCCTGGCTGGGGAGTAATCAGTGGTCCCTGAAGGTGCTGGATGGGAATGGCTCAGGAGGACATATGGAAAAAAGCAGGAATGTGATGCGGTATCTGGATGATTTTCCAGGAGGCGTCTGTATCGTTTCAAGGGACGAAGAAGAGAAAATTCTGGCGGTGAACCAGGAGCTTCTTCGCATTTTTGCATGCTCTACGGAAGAGGAGTTCATGGAATTCACCCATGGCCATTTCCGGGGGCTCATGGCGGAAGAGGATTACCATTCGGTGGCGGAAATGTTTGGATCCCTGGGCAGGGAGAAGACCTATAATTTTTACGGCTTTCCCAGCCACACCAGGGACGGCCGTTTCATCCAGATCGAAGGAATCTTCGGCCCGGCGGAAGATACGCCTTTTGGGCCTGTATGGACACTGGGACTGGTGAGGAGTGATGTCCGTCATCTGGCGCTGGAAAGGGATCTGGACACCGGTCTTCTGGGAAGGCATACCTTTCTTGAAGAAGCCATGAAGCTGAGACAGAAGGATGAAGCGGATGGCACCTATGGACAGCGGGCCCATATTTACCTGAATCTTGTCCATTTCTCCGCCTATAACGCCAGCTATGGCACGAAGGCAGGAAACCGGCTGCTGAAGGGCATAGGGGAAATTCTTCGCCGCCGCTTCCCCAAGTCCCTCATAGGCCATGTGGCTGCCGATAATTTCCTGATTCTCTCGCCCCGGGAGGGAGCCCGGAAAGTGCTGGAAAAGGCGGTTCGTGAAATCAACGGGCTCATCGGAGACGAAGCCATCCGGTGCAAAGCGGGCATCGTTCTTTTTGATAAAGCCCACATTCCGCTTCTGATGATGCAGAAGATGGACTGGCAGGGCCCCTTTGACCTGGCCAAGCTGGCAGCGGACTCCATCAGGGATGACAGCCGCCGCAGCGTGGCTCTCTACACCGAGAACATGGGCAGGGAAATGGTGGACCGCTCCTTTGTGCTCCGAAACTTTGAAGGGGCTCTTGCAAAAGGTCATATCCATGTGTACTATCAGCCGGTGATGCGCGCCCTTTCCGGCAAAATCTGCGGCATGGAAGCCCTGGCCCGGTGGAAGGATCCGGAAAAGGGCATGATTTATCCCAATGTGTTCATTCCGGTGCTGGAGAATATGAGGCTCATCCACCATCTGGACTGCTATGTCATCGAAGAGGCGGCCAAGCTCTACTGCCGTTTGAAGGAAGAAAAGAAACCCATCATTCCGGTGTCCGTAAACCTGTCCCGGGTGGATTTCGATGTGATGAAGCCCTTCGATTTCATGGAACATATCATTTCCCAGTATCAGGTGCCCCGCTGGTTCTTCCGCATCGAAGTGACGGAGTCCGCCCTCACCCTGAACGGGGAAGCGCTGAAGAAGGAACTGTCCCGCTTCCGGAAGGCAGGCTACCAGCTGTGGCTGGACGACTTCGGCAGCGGCTACTCCTCCCTCAACGTGCTGAAGGAATTTCACTTTGACGAATTGAAAATCGACATGGCCTTCCTTCGGAATTTCAATGAGGACAGCCGGAAAATCATCCGCTCCATCATCCTCATGGCAAAGAACCTGTCCGTCCATACCCTGGCGGAAGGGGCGGAAACGAAGGAACAGGTGGATTTCCTGAGGGAGTCGGGCTGCGAGAAAATCCAGGGATATTTCTACGGCAGACCCATGCCCTGGGAAGAAATCGAAAAGGGACTGAAAGACGGTACCTATGTGCCGGAAAAACTGCGGGAAGCGGTGGTGATGGACAAGGTGGGCATGGTGAATGTGCTCACCGATAAACCAGTCGGCCTTTTCCTGGATACGGCGGATAAGCTCATCGTTCTTGCAAGAAATGAAGCGCTTCGCGGGGAGACGGAGACTGTTTACGGCGACGATTTCATCTTCTTCAAAGGGAATACCCTTTCCCACAATGATGGCGTCTACCCCTGGTTCCGGGCACTTATCGAAGGGAGCAGGGAAAGCGGGAAACAGCAGTCCATCATTGCCATGAGAAACGGATCCATGCTGAAATGCGAACTCCGGGTACTGGCAGGAAATCACCACTTCTGCGGCGGCGCCCTGTCTGTCACCAATATCACGGTGCAGGAAAAGAATGATTCCGTAAGGGAGCTGGACTCCCTGTACCGCAGCATGATGCGCATCTTCGATGCCCTTTATTACTACCGGGGCAGTGAAAAAACGGTGAACGTGCTCCTCACCGCCATTCCCAGCCTCAGGCCCGGCGATACCCTGACAGAAGAGCAGTGGTTTTACCTTACCCGGTACGTGCATCCGGAAGACAGGAAGCGGTTCAGGAAATTCATGGACCCGGAGAATATCGTAAAGAAGGCCGCCTCCTCCACCCATAACGTTTCCGCCTCCCATTTCCGCATGAAAGACAGTACCGGCCAGTACCGGTGGAAAGAACTGGTGGCCATGGTCATAGGGAATCCGGAAGACCGGAATATCCTGCTGGGAGCCAAGAATATGATTTTAACGCCGGAGGCGCCGGAAGAAAGAGAAAAGCTCCTTTCCCAGTATATTTCCACCCTGCACCTGGACTGGAAGAACGAAAAGGAAATATCGGAAGATGCCTTCTTCATGGACACCCTGCGCCGGGAAGGGGACTTCAAATTCTTCTGGAAAGATAAAAACCGCTGCTTCCTGGGCGCCAGCAACGCCTTCCTCCGGTACTACGGCTTCCCCAACGATACCAGAATCCGCGGTAAAACCGACGAGGAAATGGGCTGGCACCTGGGAGACAATACCTATAAAGAGGAAGAAGAAAAAGTACTGACCCAGGGAGAGAGATCCTATAACGTGAAGGGCAAATGCATTATCCAGGGGAAACTCCACACCATCCGGGCCACCAAAGTGCCTGTGTACCAGGGCAATGAAATCATAGGCCTGGCAGGCTGGTTTGTGGACTTGGACGACGAAGCGAGAATGCTGGAAAAAGACAGCCGCCGCAGCTTCACCGACGACGAATCAAGATTTTTGAGTCCCCGGGGCATCATCATTGCAGCGGAACATTTCCATGACGCCCTGGAAGCAGCTGGCACCGACTACGAAGGCATTCTTCTGGAAATCCCGGCCATCGAAGAATTCGGAAAAGAATACGGCACCCGAAGCCGCGGGATACTGGTGCGGGAAATCGCAAAAAGGATATGCCGCACCTTCTCCGAAAAAGCAGTGATCGGACGCAAAGGGATGAACAGCTTCCTTATCTTCCAAAACGCTGAAGACAGAGAAGAACTTCAGGAAACCCTGAATCACCTGTCCGCCGACATCGGCAGCATCCACAGCGCCGACGGCTGCCCCTGCACCCTCTTCATCCGCACTGCCGCTGCTTATGGCAGCGAAGTCAAGAATGTAGACGAAATGCGGGCTCTCCTCCTGCGCCGGGCCAAATGCCGTAACTGATGCAAAAGTACACTCAAAGGGGCCCTCTCCATGGAGAGGGCCCCTTTGATGTGGGAATGTTTGAGTAAAAAGAGAATGAGAAGAGGGCCGCGAAGGGGCGAAGGGGTAGACGATGGTAAGAAGAGAGATGAAACATATACCGATGAGGCATATGACTTTTATACCCTTGTGGCGGCGCCCCCTTTGGTGGCTGGCGCCACCACCTTTCCCCCTCTTCGAGGGGGCACTATGGGCGCTGGGCATTGTGCTCATGTGATGAGGGGAAAGCGTAGAGAAGTTTATTCTGCCCCCTGGATAGGGGTGGCAAGGGAACTGGATTCGTAGGGAGCCGTAAGGCGACTGAGAATCCAGTGACACGCTTCCCTTTGGGTAAGTCCCGCGAAGCGGGATAGGGGGTGGCTGTGGAGGTCCTGCATAGGACCTCCAAGTCAGCCAAAGTTGGCCCTTAGCCTGCCCATAAAAGGGCCTTCCTTTTAGTTGGCTGACCGTGATAGGCGGCCAATTCAGCAGAAGGGTAAGAATAGAGAATGACACTGCAGTCAAAAGCATTCTTGCTTTTCCGGCGGCGCCCCCTTTGGTGGCTGGCGCCACCACCTTCCCCCCGCAGGCGGGGGGACAACAACCCGCTTTATACATAGTGGCTGTTAAAAAACCACCCTTTGCAAAAATAGCCTAAAACACCCTCAAAA
>NZ_CALGPS010000037.1 GCF_937959425.1 uncultured Dialister sp. | reverse complement strand
TCATTCAAAATGACAACTTTTTTTCGGTCGATGCCTTAACGCAATAGCATTGCCCGCAGGCGGGGGGACAACAGGGGAGAGAGAACCCTCTGAACCCTCTGAACCCTCTGAACCCTCTGAACCTTTTGAACCCGGGCCGCGAAGCGGCCCACTTTCCAAACAAGCGAGGCATACCCATGTCTGTTACCTGGATGATTTTTGAAATATTAGGCACCATTGCCTTTGCCTTTTCCGGCGCTGTGGTAGGCCTCTACCGGCGCATGGATATTTTCGGCATTACGGTGCTGGCAGTGATGACCGGAGTCGGCGGCGGCATGATCCGGGATGTGCTCTGCGGCATCATCCCTCCTTCCGCCCTTTCCCATCCCATGAGTCTTCTGGTATCCATCGGCACCGCCCTGTTCGTGGGTTTCCTTTATCCTTTCTTCCGCATCCCGAAGAAGGGGAAGGTGATTATTTCTCTTTTTTACCATATTTCCGACACCATCGGTCTTTCCGCCTTTACGGTGACCGGAGTGCTCACTGCTTTTTATGCCTGGCCGGCCTATGAGTATGTAATGCCCACCATGCTGGGACTCATTACTGCCGTAGGCGGAGGAATTATCCGTGACATGATGGCCCGCCGCATGCCGGTGGTGCTCTATATGGACGTCTATGCCATTGCCTCTGTGGCCGGCGGACTTCTGATGTGTATTCTGCACCGGCACCTGCCGCTGTCCCTGGTGTCCTGGATTGCCTTTGGGTCGGTGCTGCTTCTTCGGGTGGCTGCCATCCATTACGGCTGGCAGCTTTATCATCCCCATCGGCGGATCGGGAAAAGAAATCATGATGGAAAGGGGACTGCGAAATGAGGGATAAGGAAGAAGGTCTGTCCTTTATTTTTACGGAATGGGGCTTTTTAGCAGATGATGGAAGCAGCGAATTGACTGCTTCCATGAAGAAATGGAAAGAACGATTTGAGGAAGACCGCTGGCAGGCTCTTTATGACCTGGGCTTCCAGGAAAAGGGGGAGGGCAGTCCTTCCTTTACCTTCCTGTGGCGGCTGGCTTCTTCCTTTGCCCATGTGCTTCTGACGTCGCCGCTTTTTCCCTTTCTGAAGGAAAAGATGGAAGTTTCCCTGCCGGAGGAGGAGCGAAGAAAGCTCATGGATGCCGTTCCCTACGGACCGGGCACGGAATGGGTGGATGAAAAGTGGCTCGCCCGGGCGGAAAGCTGCCTCAATGCAGTCTTTCATCAGGATTTCCGCTCCTTCGGCGGGCCGGCGGAGGACTATCTCCTGGCGAAGAAGAAGGGGGCGTCCCTGCCGGATCGGGTCTATTTCCATCTGGTGGAAAACAGGAAGGATGAAATCTACCCCTTCGCCTTTCTGGCTACCTATGCCACCTTCGACGGAGAGGGGAAAGCCCGGCAGATGCCCCTTTACTATGCGCTGGAGGAGTATAAAAAGGATCGGGAGAAACTGGTGCGTCTCCTTTCTTCTTTGAATAAGGCCTCCGAGGTTATTCCCCATCTGGCGGGTTTCGTAGAGGATGGCACCATCCTTCATCCCTTCGGCGTCACATCAAAGGAGGCCTGGGATTTTCTGAAGGCCGTGCCCCTTCTGGAAGAAAAAGGCATTTATTGCCGCATTCCCAACTGGTGGAAACAGGGCAAAAGCAGGCCTGCCATTTCCGTCTCCCTTGGCGGCAGGGAGGTAGAGCCCCTGGGCCTGGATACCATTCTTTCCCTTCGTCCCTCCCTTTCAGTGGACGGCGTGAAGCTGACCAAAGCGGATATCAAAGAACTTATGAAGGAAACGGAAGGTCTTTCCTTTATCAAGGGAAAATGGGTGGAAGTGGACCATGAAAAACTGGCCAAACTGCTGAAGAAAATGGAAAAGCTGGGCGGCGCCATGTCCCTCCGGGAGGCCCTTCAGATGGAAGGAACGGCAGAGGACGGCGAGGTAAGCTATGTACCGGGGACCTGGCTTTCCAAAATGCTGGGCCTTATGAAAAATCCCGCCTCCATCGGCGCCATTTCCCTTCCGAAAACCTTTAAGGCTGCCCTTCGCCCCTACCAGGAAGAGGGGTACCGGTGGCTCTGCACCCTGTCAAAGCTGGGCTTCGGCATGTGTCTGGCCGATGACATGGGCCTTGGAAAAACGGTGCAGGTGCTGGCCTATATGGAAAAAATGCGCACGGAAAGTCCTGACAGCCGGGTGCTTCTTATCGTGCCCGCCTCCCTTCTGGGAAACTGGGAAAAGGAAATCGGCCGTTTTGCGCCTTCCCTTTCCTTCACCCTCCTTCACGGATTAAAGGGGGAGGAAATGGAAGAAAAGGCGGCCCATCCGGAGACCTTCCTCACCATCACCACCTACGGTATGGCCCAGCGGCTGGAAGGACTGAAGCAGGTGCACTGGACGGCGGAAATCCTGGATGAAGCCCAGAATATCAAGAACCCCAATACCCGCCAGACCAGGGCGGTGAAGGCCATCCCTGCCCGCTCCCGGCTGGCCATGACCGGCACGCCGGTGGAAAATAACCTCTCCAACCTGTGGTCCCTTTTCGATTTCCTGAATCCCGGCCTTCTGGGAAGCCGCTCCCGTTTCCTCCGCTTTGTCAAAGACCTTTCCGAAGAGGACAGGGGCTATGAGCCCCTTCGGAAAATGACGGGGCCCTTCGTGCTCCGGCGGCTTAAAACGGATAAGCGCATCCTGCCCGACCTGCCGGACAAGCTGGAAACGGTGGAATACATTCCCCTGTCCGTGAAGCAGACTGCCCTGTACCAGGGCGAGCTGGACAAGCTGTCCCATATGCTGAAGGAAGAGAGAAGCGGCGGTATCCGGCGGAAAGGGCTGGTGCTGGGAGCCATTGCCAAGCTGAAGCAGATCTGCAACCATCCCGATGAATTTCTGGGACAGAACCGTTTCAAGCCCGAAGACAGCGGAAAATTTATCCGGCTTCGTGAAATCTGCGAAGTCCTCCATGAAAGGCGGGAGCCGGTGCTCGTTTTTACCCAGTACAGGGAAATGACAGAGCCCCTTGCCCGATACCTTACCAAGGTCTTCGGCCGGCCGGGCCTTGTCATCCACGGCGGCACGGCGGTGAAGAAACGGATGGAACTGGTGGACGAGTTCAACGGCGAAAATTATATTCCCTTCATGGTTCTTTCCATCAAGGCTGCCGGCACGGGGCTTAACCTTGCCAAGGCATCCTCCGTCATTCATTTCGACCGCTGGTGGAATCCGGCGGTGGAAGACCAGGCTACGGACCGGGCTTACCGCATTGGCCAGACAAAAAACGTGACGGTTTATAAATTCGTATCCCGGGGCACCATCGAAGAAAAAATCGACACCATCATCGAAGACAAAAAGAAACTGGCCCGGGAAGCAGTGGGCAGTGGAGAAGCATGGATTACAAAACTGTCGGACAAAGAGCTGCTGGACCTTCTGAAACTGGACAAAGAGGAAGGAGATGACCTGTCGTGAGCTGGTCTAAAGATTTCTACCCCGCCATGAGCGTGGACGAGCTTCGGGAAAAGGCCCGAAAGGCCCTCCGGGAAGCGGCAGGAAGAGGAAGACACCTGTCCCCTGTGGAAGTCCCCGGCCGCACCATCTGCCGCACCTGGTGGGGCAAAGCCTGGTGCAGTAACATGGAGCGGTACCTGGACTATGAAAACCGCCTGCCCAGAGGCCGCTCCTACGTGAGAAACGGCGCCGTCATCGACCTGGTTATCGGCGAAGGAAAAGTGACCGCCCTGGTGCAGGGGAGCCGGAGCCGTCCCTACAAGGTGGAAATCAAAGTGAAACCTCTGGGTCAGGCGAAAATGAAAAAAGTGTCCGCCCTCTGCAGCCGGCAGCTGGACAGTCTGGAAGAACTGGTGAAAGGAAAATTTCCCGAAGCCCTGGAAACCCTCCTCACCGAAGAAGGGGCCCTCTTCCCCTCCCTGAAGGAAATCAGTTTCGACTGCAGCTGCCCCGACTGGGCCCGCATGTGCAAACACGTGGCGGCTGTCATGTACGGTATCGGCGTGAGGCTTGATGAAAACCCCTTCTACTTCTTCATCCTCCGGGGAATCGACCCGGAAGCCCTCCTTAAACGTACCGTGGAAGACCACGTGGAAAAACTCCTGGCCCACAGGGACGTAAAGAATGACCGGATTATCGCCGATGAGGATATGGAGAAGCTCTTTCATTTGGAGGAAGAGTGAGATATTCGGCGCCTGGCCGTATTCCCGAAGGTTGACTCGCCCTTACGGGCTCGAAGGTTGATGGAGCCGCCGGGCCTTAGGGCCCTGGGCTCCAAGGGTTCTGTCCGGTATCGACTGACGCCTCCCGGACTGTTTGAGGGCCTGCCGGCCCAGGGTAGTTATGTAGTATCGCTGCGCTGGCGAGGTACGGCGCCTCCGGCGCCATATTATAATATAATACGCCCGCAGGGCGCTGCCACAACCCTCAGCGGCATAGCCGCTGTCAAACTTAAGAACCCTCCGGCCAAAGGCCGGTCCATCTTAAGAACCTTTTTTTGCAGCGGAGCTGCAAAAAATCTCTTGACAAAATAGAAATCCGGCGTTATGATTTCTACAAGCTTCTGAAAGCGAAACATATACAAAGCGATGAACGAGAAAAAGGGTGCTTTTGATCTTGCAGAGAGCCGGTGGGCGATGAAAACCGGTAGACGGGGGCATGCTGTTAGTCACTCGAGAGCTTTCCTGCCGAATGTAGTAAGTGGGAACGTCCATTCACGTTACGAATAAGAACCGCAAGTATAATGTAGGGTGGTACCGCGAAATATTCGCCCCTATCTTTGGCACAGGCCAAAGGTAGGGGCGTTTTGTTTTAGGGAGAATATTCTATCATTCTATCATTATACGGCGGGCGAAGAGACAAATCAGAGTGGTACCGCGGATATCCGCCCCTGCTGGCAGTTTACACTGCCGGCGGGGGCTTTTTGCTTTCATCCATATGCATCGTCAGAAGTTGGAAAGTTATATTTCATCCGGAAAAAATTCAAAGAACAGGAAAGATCAAAGGAAAGGGGTTTTCATTATGCAGAAGAAATGGTTAAAAGGTATGGTAGCAATCATGGCGGCAGCAGCAATCTGCGGAGCTTTTGCAGGATGCGGCGGAGACAAGAAGGCAAATGGCAGTGCAGGCGGCGCACAGACCGTGAAGTTCGGTTTCCTGGGTGCCTACACCGGCCCGGCCGCTGCCTATGGACAGGCTATGAAGGACGGCACGGAACTGGCTGTTGAAGAAATCAACAACAACCCCAATACCAAGATGAAAATCGACCTCAAAACCTACGATACCAAGGGCGTGAAGGCAGAAGCCATCAATGCCATGAAGAAGTGCATTGAACAGGACAAGGTACTGGCCATCGAAGGACCGACACTTTCCGGCTCCATGTTTGCAGCCGGCCCCATTGCCCAGCAGTCCAAAGTGGTTGCTTTCGGTACCGGCACCACCGCCCCCGGCATCACCGACCTGGGCGACTATATCTTCAGAAACGCCATCCCCGGCAAGATGGCTATCCCCATTACTGTAAAGAAGGCTCATGACAAACTGGGCTTCAAGAACGTAGCCATCATGTACTCCAACAACAACGACCAGATGGTAGGGGAACACGGCATTTACGAAGAACTCTTCAAGAAGATGGGCATCGACATCATCGACACCGAAACCTTCGCCGACAAGGACACCGATTTCTCCGCCCAGCTCACCAAGATCCAGGCTGCCAACCCGGATGTCATCTGCATTGCAGGCCTCTATCAGGAAGGCGCCCTCATCGTCAAGAAGGCCCGTGAAATGGGCATGAAACAGCCCATCATCGGCAACAACGGCTTCAACAGCCCGGCATACATCGAACAGGCCGGCGCCGCTGCCGAAGGCACCCTGGTAGCAACTCCATGGAACGCTGAAAGACAGACCGAAAAGGCACAGCATTTCCGCAAGGCCTTCAAGGAAAAATACGGCCACGAACCGGACCAGTTCTCCGCCCAGGCTTACGATGCTATCTACGTTATGCACGAAGCCGCTGAAAAATCCGGCAGCACCACGGACAGAAAGAAATTCCGCGATGCCCTGGCCCAGATCAAAGACTTTGAAGGCGCAACCGGCAAGTTCCAGTTCGATGAACACAGAGATCCGAAGATGGATCTGGACGTTCTCCAGGTTAAAGACGGCAAATGGGTTCCCTTTGCTTGATAGAAATTTATACTTTCCTTTGATGAAAAGGGCAGGCACTTTTGTGTCTGCTCTTTTTTATATGGAGGCAGAGGCGGCGGGAAGCTGTATTCCCGAAGGTTGACGCGGCTTCGCCGCGAGGGTTGATGGGGCCGCCGGGCCTGCGTCCCTGGGCCCCAAGGGTTCTATCCGGGACCGGCTGACGCCTCCCGGAAGGGTTGAGGGCCTGCCGGCCCAGGGTAGTTATGAAGGACGCTGTGTGCATATTCCGCATGGAATACGCAAGTCGGGCGAAATTGGCCTCTAGCCTGCCCAATAGGAGGCCTTCCTTTTAATCGCCCGACCGATTGGCGAGGTACGGCGCCTCCGGCGCCTCTTTTATAATGCGCCCGAAGGGCGCCACTACAACCCTCGGCCTGAAAGGCCGTCAAACCTAAGAACCCTCCGGCCCGGAGGGCCGGTCCATCTTAAGAACCTTTTTACGCAACCCTTCTGCACAACCTGCCTGCGTCAGCAGGCCACAACCTGCGGCGAAGCCGCGCCCCCTTTTTGGCGCCCTTCGGGCGCCCCTTTTTCCCCTTGCCTCGCTGTGGTACAATGGTATGGTATAGTATTCAAAAAATTAAATGTATTACAGGAGCTATCCTGTTCCTTAAGGAAGCGCTGATTAAATCGTTGTCTGCTTTTATTCTAGAATTTTTATGCAATGCGAGGAATGGGATGACGCGAATAGCGAGCTATTTAAGGAGTCCCATGACGAAGCAGTGCATAAAAATTCTTATAAAAGCAGACTCTATGAATTAATCAGTGCTTCCTTAATTATCAAGGAGATGGACATCATAGAATTTAAACCTTTTCGTATAGAAGACAAGCCCCTCATTGACGGCTTCTTTAAAATTCATCATTATGAGCAGATTGACTGCACCTTTAATACCCTTTTCCTGTGGCAGAAGGCCCATGATACGCAGTGGGCCGTGGAGGATGACATCCTCTTTATCCGTGCCGGAAAGGGAAAGGATATGTTTTTCCTGCCTCCCTTTGCCCACAAAGAGGAGGATTTCGTCCACGGCCTTGACCTGATTCATGAAGAGCTTGACAAGGCGGGCATGGAGTTCCGTCTGAAATCCGCTTCCCGCTGGGTGGTAGAGCAGATTGAAAGGCTCTGCCCCGGAAAATACGATTTCATCGAGGACCGGGACAATGAGGAATATGTGTACCGCACGTCGGACATGATTACGCTTCCCGGCAAGAAGCTGCGCATGAAGAAGAATCACCTGAATTCTTTCCTGCGCCAGTATTCCGATTATCAGTATGAATCCATTACAAAGGAAAATATGGAAGACGCCAAGGCCGGCATTCACGAATGGTTCCTCCGGCATGGAGACATTGAGGAAGAAGAAGAGGCCATGAAGGTGTGCTTCGACAACTGGGATGCCCTGGGCGTGAAGGGTGCCATCATCCGTATCTACGGCAAGGTGGAAGCTTTCACCAATGGAGATCTGGTGAATGACAAAATGGCCCATATTATCTTTGAAAAGGCCAACCCCAATATCCGGGGCCTCTACCAGGCCATTAACCGGGACTTCCTGCTTCATGAGTTCGCAGACACGGAATTTGTAAACAGGGAAGAAGACCTGGGCGTCCCCGGCCTTCGGGAAGCCAAAATGGGCTATAACCCGGATCACCTCACAGAGAAATTTGATGTGGTGCTGAAGAAATAGGAGCATTGAGTTACTGGCATCGGATGGCTGTATTCCCGTATGCAGGAGGGGGCGCCGCTGGCTCGGCAGGTGGTATAGAAAGGTTGTGTTCGCTTCGCTCAGGGGGGCGGAGGATTTCGGCAGGTATTGCTAATGACTCTTATTAGCTCACTAGTCTACTAGCTCACTAGCTCACTAAAGAATCCCTGTCGGCGGGGAGACGTCAGACTGTCAGACAATCAGACATCAGACTTCCCGCCTTCCGCCGTCATCCTGAGCGCCAGCGAAGGATCTCGGTATATGGAGTAAGTGACTCATAGGTTGGTAAATACCTGTCGGCGGGAAGATATCAGACAATCAGACGGTCAGACGGCTGTATTCCTGAACGCAGGAGGGGGAGGCGCCTGACGGCGCCCGGATTCAAGACGCCTCCGGTCTGACGCCCTGGGCGCCACGCGCCACAGGCGCGGTTGTTTGGTTTTGCTGCGGAGCGGCATATAAAAACTTCATTGCCGCCGGGACGGCGGCAATCCACAACCCTCGGGCCCGAAGGGCCCGTCAAACCTGAGAATCCTCCGGCCCAGCGGGCCGGTCAATCTTAAGAACCTTTTTCCACAACCTTCCTATACAACCTGCCGCCGACAGGCGGCCATAACCTTCGCCCGCCCAGCGGGCGGCCACCTTCCCCTATGAACCTTTTGAAACTTTCCCCCTTTGGTACTTCGTACCACCTTCCCCCCGCTGGCGGGGGGACAATAAAATGGGGGAAAACCTACAAACCCGGGCCGCGAAGCGGCCCCAAGGAGGTATCCATGAAAATCAGAAAAGCTTCTGCTTCCGACACAGAAGAAGTGAAAGCCCTTTGGGCCTACTGTTTTGAAAAGCCTTCGGATCCTTTCTTCCAGTGGTATTTCCAGGAGCTCTATACGCCGGAGACGGTGCTTCTGGGAGAGGAGAAGGGACAGGCTGCCTGTGACCTTCACCGCCGTCCCTACCGGATGAGCGTGAGGGGCCAGGTTTTTGACACCGATTATATTGTAGGCGTAGCCACCCACCCGGCTGCCCGGGGGCGGGGGTATGCGTCAGAGCTGCTCCGAAGCGCCTTCCATCTGGCGGCGAAGGAGGGGAAGCCCTTTGTAACCCTCATGCCCTCTGCAGCTTCCTATTACCTGCCCATGGGCTTCGGTTTCTTCGTGCACCAGTGGGAGCGGAAAGCGTCGCCGGAACATCTGGCGCCCCTGGGGAAAAAGCCCGTTTCCTGCCGGGTGCTGGCAGGGTGCGGGGAATGGCAGGAGCTTGCATCCGTGTATGAAGCCTACACGAAGGACAGGAACGGATTTACCCTGCGGGATGAAGCATCCTGGAAATCCCACATTGAGGGACAGCTGAAGGATGGCTATATTGCCCTTGTGTATGACGAAAAGGGGCCTTCCGGCTATCTTTTCTACAGCCTGGACGACCGTCGCATGATTGTGACGGAAATGGCCTTTGCCAATGAGTCCGGCAGGAAGGGACTCTATTCCTTTATGGCAGGCCACCGGGGGTCTATGGACGAATGCATTTGGTATGAGCCGCTGGATGACCATTCCTTCCGCTACTGGGAAGACGGGGCGGAGCATACCTATATCAAAAACCGTTCTTTCCCCTACATGCTTGCCCGCCTTACGGATCCCGTCACCGCCTTTGACGGCCTGCCCTGCCGGGAAGACATTACCGGCGCCGTGGCCTTCCAGCTGGTGGATTCCTTCCTGCCGGAAAACAGCGGCATTTATGTGCTTCGGGCGGAGGACGGAAAAATCAGCGCCCTGAAGGAAGATGTTTTCTACAGCCTGAAATGCCACATTGAAGATATTTCCGGCGTCCGTCTGGGAGAGGATATTCCGGAGCCCTCCTTCTGTCTCAATGCAGGCAGCCTGGCGGAGCTCTTCATGGGGGCCGCCGGCCTTTCGGAACTGGAAAAACTGGAAAAAATCAGGTGGCTCACAGAGGATGCGAAGGAGCGGGCGGACGTGCTTGCCCTGACTGATACCATGCTGCCGGAGGAGAAGAACTGGGTGAATGAGTGGTTCTGAGGAAAGGAAATATTTCACCTACATGGTGCGCTGTGCCGACGGCTCCCTGTATACAGGCTACACCGTGGACAGCGTGGAAAAGCGGGTGGAAACCCATAACAGCGGGAAGGGGAGCCGCTACACCAGAAGCCGCCTGCCGGTGACGCTGGCCTGGTGTGAGTCCTTTTCCACGGAGCATGAGGCCCGGTCCCTGGAATGGCACATGAAGCATAAAACAAAGAAGGAAAAGGAAGCCCTGGCTGCTTCCTTTGGAAAGGACAGGAAACAGTGAATTCATCGGTACAAAAAACGAAATATCTGACGGAAGCGGCGGCGGCAGCGGCCATTGCGGCTCTGCTGGTGCTCCTGAAACTGCTAGCCCCCTTCTTTGTGTTCATCACCATGCTCACGGCGGCGGTGCCTATTGCAGTCATCTGCAGCTTCCACGGCATGAAGTGGGGCCTGGGCACCAGCCTTGCGGAAATCTTTCTGGTAAACATCATCGGCGGCCCGGAAATCGGTTTCACCACCGCCTTCTATGCGGCGGCTCTGGGGCTGGCCATGGGCTACGGCTTCCACCGCAAGCTGTCCTTTGCCAAAACCCTCCACCTCACCGCCCTGGCCTATGTGGTGGAAATGTCCTATAAAATCGCTGTGTCTATTTACATCCTGGGCATTGCGGACGCTTTGACAAGCGCCATCGACCGCTTCGTCTCCATGATCCAGTGGATCTGGAAGCCCCTGTCCTACCTCTTCCATCTGGATCCGGACCCGGGAAAGGCGGTGTTTACCACCTCCGGCATGGTGATGCTGGGACTGGTATTCATTCTGAACGCCTACTGCTATGCTTACCTGAACCAGGAAATCGGCCTGGAAATCCTGAAGCGCCTGAAAGCAGGACGGCGGGAAGGATGATATTCATCAAATTCATAAAATGCGCTTTGCATACAGAAAAGGCATATAAATAAAATCTGATTGACAGAATGGATGAAACCCTGTATTATCTATTTCAACTCAGGGAAGCACTGATTCATTCATAGAGTCTGCTTTTATAAGAATGAAAGCAGACAATGATTTCATCAGCGCTTCCCTACAAAACGCGATGATTGGAAAAAAGTCTGATGAAGGCCATGGCAGAGAGCCGGCGGATGGTGCAAGCCGGTATGGAGCATGAGACGAACTCTCCCATGAGCACCGGAGCGAAGAGAGTAGTGAAGGCGGCAGTCCCCGTTACGGACAAAAGAAAGTACAATGCAGGGTGGTACCGCAGTCATGCCCCTGTCCCATTTCGGGACAGGGGCTTTTTGTATCTATCATCCCCGTGCTTTCCATGAAGAGATAAATCAGGGTGGTACCGCGGATGACCGATTCGCCCCTGGTGGAATGATTCGTTCCATCAGGGGCTTTTTTGATGGAGCAGGAAAGAAGAACAGGAGGAAATCAAATGAAGAATTTTAAGAAAGCAATGAAAATGGCAGGTATCTGCTCCATGGCAGTGGTTATGATGGCAGGGCTGGCAGGCTGCGGCGGCAAGGCAGGAAACAATGTGTCCTCCGGCGCCAAAAATGCGGCCAAAATCGGCTTTACCGCCGCCCTCACCGGCGGCGCCGCAGCCTACGGGAAATCGGAAGAGGAGGGCGTGCGCCTGGCAGTAGAAGAAATCAATAAGAAAGGCGATTTCCCCATCGACCTCATGGTGGACGATACCAAAGCCGTGCCGGCGGAAGCCATGAATGCCACAAAGAAGCAGATCCAGGACAAAGCGTCTATTTTAATCGGTCCCATGACATCCAACGAAGCCAAGGCAGCCGGCCCCATTATCCAGAACGCCAAAGTGCCCTCCCTGGAAATTTCCGTCACCGCTGAAAATATCACCGACATGGGGGACTGCATTTTTAGGAACTCCGTACCGGAATCAAAGAACATTCCCCAGACCGTGACGAAAACTCATAAGATTCTGGGATACCAAAAAGCGGCCATTATGTATGCCCATGATAATGAACAGCATGTAACCGCCCAGAAATATTTCAAAAAGACCATGGAAGAAGAGGGGGTAGAAGTCATCGACGTAGAAACCTTCGGCAGCAAGGACACCGACTTCTCCGCCCAGCTCACCAATATCCAGACAAAGAACCCCGACGTCATCGTGGTATGCAGCTACTACCAGGAAGGCTCCCGCATTCTGAAGAAAATGAGGGAAATGGGCATGAACCAGCCCGTGCTGGGAGATAATGGCTTCGTCTCCCCGGAACTGGGCCATATGGCCGGCAGCGCCGCTGACAACGTATACGTATCCTCCATGTGGTCCGCAGAAAGAAAGGACGCCAAAGTCCGGAACTTTGTGGACGCCTACACAAAAAAATACGGCCACGCACCGGACCAGTTCGCCGCCAGCGCCTACGACGGCGTATACATGGCAGTGGACGCCATGAAACGGGCCGGCAGCACCACGGACCATAAAAAAATCAGAGACGCCCTGGCAGCCATGAAAGACTTCAAAGGCGTCTGCGGTACCTTCAGCTTCGACGACAAGAGAGACCCGGTGGTAGATCTGATCCTCATGAAAATGAAGGACGGGAAATACAGCATGGTGGAAATGTGAGATAGTGGGATAGTGTACTAGTGTACTGGTGTACTGGTGTACTAGTGCACTAGTGGGCTGGTGGGACAGTGAGACAGTGGGACAGTGAGACAGTGGAGGCTGCTATCGGCTGTCCGCTGATCCGCTGTCCGGTCTATCCCTGCGCTTCCCTGAAGATACATGGGGCACGATGCTCAGCATCCATAGTGCCACCGCGAAGCGGGGGAAAGGTGGTGCCGGAAGGCACCAAAGGGGGAGAGCTGCCGAAGGCAGCTCCTTTCCGCCGGCTTGTATTTACTACCGTTTGTCTCATAAACGTCACGCATCGAGATTCTTCGCTAGGGAAGCGCTGATTAAATCACTGTCTGCTTTTATTCTTGGATTTTTATGCAATGCAAGGAATGGGACGACGCGAATAGCGAGCTATTTAAGGAGTTCCATGACGAAGCAGTGCATAAAAATTCTTATAAAAGCAGACTCTATGAATTAATCAGTGCTTCCCTAGAATGACGCGTGAGGCGGGAAGGCGCTCCTGTAACATACACCGCCTTTGGCGGCATATGTACTCATCGCCGCCAAAGGCGGCGATACCGCAACCCTCGGCCCGCAGGGCCGTCAAACCTGAGAACCCTCCGGCCCAGCGGGCCGGTCAATCTTAAGAACCTTTTGCGCCCTTAGGGCGCCGAACCCTCTGAACCCTTTGAACCCTCTGAACCCGAAAAGGGGCCGCTTTGCGCGGCCCCTTTTCCTTAAGGTATAATATAGAAAAGAAAGGAAGGTATGACCTATGACATATAAACAAAAAGGAGCTGCCATCCTGGCGGCCCTTCTGATTTCCCTGTCGGCGGCAGGAAGCGCCGAGGCCTCCCTGTGGCCGGGATTGGCGGCGAAGGTGTCGGAGAAGTCCGGCGCTTTCCGCACCGACGATTTCCACCAGGGAACCATCACCCTCCGCAGTCCCTACCTGGTCACCCATGCGGGGAACGAGGACTTCGCAGGCCGGGTGAATGCGGCCATTGCCCGGGAAAAGGACCGTTTCACCGACGAGCTGGCCGCAGACAATGCAAAGAAGTACACCGAAGGCTGGATGATCTGGCATGAAGGGCTCATCGGCAATTTCATCAGCAATAACGAAGGCATCACCAGCATTGTTCTGGTGGAACAGAAGCTTTCTGCCGGCGATGAGCACGGCCAAACTTTTGCCAAGGGCCTTAATTTCAACAGCGCCGGCAACCTTTTCGACCTGCCCCAGGTGCTGCCCCGGCTCACCGTGGCCGATGTGAATGCCTGCATCGAGCTTACCGCAAAGAAAAAGGGAATCACCCTTCTTCCGGACCACCAGGTGACGGAGCTTCCCTCCAATTTCTACATCGGCAAAAACAGGGTGGTTTATGCCCTGTACCAGCAGGATGACCTGACGCCCTTCTCGGAAGGCGTATTTTCCGTACCCATCGGGAAAGTGTAGCATCCCCGATTTCATGCAAAGGAGGAATTTCTATGAAATGGAAAAAAGTGCTGCTGTCCATGGCCCTTCTGGCAGCCCTTTCCGGCGGCGCTTCCGCCGAGTGGACCCTGGGACCGGGACTTTCGTCCCCGCTTCCTACGAACCCCGCCTTTTCCACCAAAGGCTGGCAGAAAGAAACCATGAACGTGAACATCCCCGTTTCCCGGGACCCGAACCTTCTGAAACGGGCCCGTATCAATGCAGCGGTGGAAGTGGAAACGAACCGCTTCACGAAATCCATTGAGAAGAGAAATGAAGCCTGGAAAACCACCGGTTGGATTTCCTGGCAGTCCGCCATGGACCAAAAGGAAAGTCCCATCACCAGTTTCCTTCTTGTCGAATCCTCCTACCCCGACCGCGCCGCCCACCCCATGAGCCGCGCCGTGCCCATGAATTTCGATGGTCTGGGCCATCGGGTCACCTTGAAGGACTTGAAACAGAAAATGCCAAACCTCACGGTGGAAGAAGTGAACCGGCAGATTGAAATCCAGTGCAGCGAAAGAAACATCCCTCTCTTTGCGGACCATGCAGTGAGAAAACTGCCGGATATCTTCTACATAGGAAAAGACAGCCATCTCTATCTGGTCTTCGAACCCTATGAAATCGGCCCCTACGCCAGCGGCTTCATTGCCATTGATATGGGGAAAGTAGTGTACTAGTGGGCTGGTAGGACAGTGAGACAGGGGCGGCTGTCCACACTATCTCTGTGATTTTCCGATAGATACATGTGGCACATGGCCCAGCGTCCATAGTCCCACCGCTTTAGCGGGGGAAAGGTGGTGCCGAAGGCACCAAAGGGGGGCGAGCGCAGCGAGCATGCTGCCGTTAGGCGGCATTATAAAATTCATTGCCTAAAGGGCAATCCACAACCCTCAGCCCATAGGGCTGTCAAACCTAAGAACCCTCCGGCCAAAGGCCGGTCAATCTTAAGAACCCTTTTCCACATAACCTTCCTGCACAACCTGTGGCGAAGCCGCGCTCCTTGCCCCCCAATTTGACATATCCTGAGCAAATCTCTATAATATGACTAACAGTCAATTTTATTTCCAGGAGGAATGGCTTATGAATAAAAAATGGATTGCATGTTTGACAGCCGGCGTGATTGCCCTTTCCTGCATGACCGCCCAGGCTGAGGAACCGGCCAGAAGAAGTATCAGTGTCACCGGCGTCAGCGAAGTGACCGCCAAGAGCGACATGGCCACCGTGAATATTTCCGTGGAGACTTCCTCTCCCAATGCGAAGGCGGCAGCCCGGGAAAATGCCAATACCATGACCGCCGTGCGGAATGCAGTCATTGCCGCCGGGGCGGATGCATCGAAAATCGAGACCCAGAACTACAACGTATATCCCCAGCAGATTTATGACAGCAAGGGCAATGCGAAAACAAAGGAATACCGCTGCACCAATACCATGAAAATCGTGGTGAGCCAGCTCTCCAAAACAGGCAGTGTTATGGATGCAGCCGTAGAAGCCGGCGCCAACCGTATCGATTCTGTAGACTTCTCCGTCAGCAATCCCCAAGTATACAAGGATGAAGCCCTGCGGAAGGCATCGGAAGATGCGTACCACAAGGCCAGAATCATTGCTGCCGCCCTGGGACGGAATGTGGTGAACGTGATTTCCGCCAGCGATGACAATGTAAATGTGGTTCCCTACCGCATGATGAATGTGAAACTCATGGCAGCAGGAAGGGCCAATGACGAAACCACCCCCATCGACCCCGGCGAATCCAAAATGCAGGGCCGGGTCACCGTGGTTTTTGAAATCGACTGATGACAGCCTAATAAAAAAGCGCTCCCCTTTCGGGAACGCTTTTTTGATTGAAGAAAGGGGACAGGTGCTTCCGGGAGCAGGCGGCATACAAAACTCATCGCCGCCAAAGGCGGCGATACCACAACCCTCAACTCCACAGGAGATGTCAAACCTGGCCCTTTCCCCCTTTGGTGCCTGCGGCACCACCTTCCCCCCGCAAGCGGGGGGACAATAAAATGGGGAAGGGAACCCTTTGAACCGGTCCGCTCTGCGGCTCCTATTTCACTATGCAGATATCCTCCAGCGCCCTCTTCGGTACGCAGTAGTTCTTATTTTCATCCAGGAAATACTTCACGCTTCCGTTTTCCGGCACATCCACAATATGGCTTTCGCAGGAAGGATAGCCCAGGGCCATGAGAAGGCGGGGATTCCAGTTCTCCGGCACAGAGAGAATGTCCTTCACCCTGTTCCATTCCACCGCCCCCAGAATGGCAGAGCCGATGCCGTAGGCGCAGGCATTGAGGGCGATATTTCGTACGGCAATGCCGGCGTCAATATCATCCCAGGGATTTCCCCTGCCTTCCTTGCACACAAGGATAAAGGCCACCGGCTGCTCTCCTTCCTTCGGCGTGCCCAGCTCCTTCGGCAGGGCGGCGGCCCAGTGGATAGCAGGCTGCAGGGCCTTCACCAGGGCCGGATCCTTCACCAGTACATAGCGCAGCACCTGCCCGTTCATGGCACTGGAAACGATACGCACATTTTCCATGAGCTCCTGCAGAATGGAAGAATCAATGGGCTTCTGCTGAAACCGGCGGTACGTGCGGCACTGAATGGATAATTCTTTGAAATTCATAGTATAACCTCCTTGAATGAGTGTACTGGTGGGATGGCGGAACAGCATCCATAGTCCCACCGCTTCAGCGGGGTGGCAAGGGAACACGATTTGTAGGGGAGCGAAGCGACCTGAGAATCGTGTGACACGCTTCACACCGTGGCGAAGGTGGTGCCGTAAGGCGGCATTATAAAATTCATTGCCCAAAGGGCAATCCACAACCCTCAGCCCATAGGGCTGTCAAACCTAAGAACCCTCCGGCCAAAGGCCGGTCAATCCTAAGAACCCTTTTTTCCACATAACCCTTCTACATAACCTGCGTCAGCCGTGCCCCTCAGCGCCCTTTCCATGGACTTTTCCTCACTGCGTAATCCGCATAGGGAACATAAATGGAAAGCAGGCCGAAGGCGGCTAGGAAGAAGCAGTACCACATATGGGGCACAATGTCCAGGGCGGTAATGGCAAGGCCGCTCTGGGAGGCCAGGGCGGCGGCAGTGAGAAGCTGGGCGCCGTAGGGGATGATGCCCTGGAAGACGCAGGAGAAGATATCCAGCAGGGATGCCGATTTTCTGGGATCCACATGGAAGCGGGCGGCGATTTTCTTTGCCACGTCGCCGGACACGATGATGGCCACCGTATTATTGGCGGTGGCGGTATCCACAAGGGATACCAGCACTGCAATGCCCAGCTGGGCGGTGCGGGAGGAATGGATATTTCCCTGCAGCTTTTCAATGAGCCAGGCAATACCGCCGTAGTAGGAAATCATTTCAGAAATGCCGCCGCAGAAGAGGGCCAGGAAGAAGGCTTCGCTCATGCTGGTGAATCCGGTCCAGATCTGCTGGGCAAAGGAAATAACGGACAGCGTGCCATCCATGAGGCCGATGAATCCCGCCAGGAAAATACCGCTTACAAGGACCAGGAATACATTCATCCCCAGCAGGGCCAGAAGAAGAACGGCCATGTAGGGAAGCACCTTCAGCAGGGTGTAGTCTGTATTTCCGGAAAGTACAGCCGACGGGGTGCCGGCCATAAGGAAGACCGCAATGGTGAGGATGGCTGCCGGCAGGGCGATGAGGAAATTCATTTTGAACTTATCCTTCAGCTCGCAGCCCTGGGTGCGGGTGGCGGCGATGGTGGTGTCGGAAATCATGGACAGATTGTCGCCGAACATGGCGCCGCTGACGCAGGCTCCCAGAATCAAAGGGGCCGGGATGCCGCTCTTTTCTGCCATGCCTGCGGCAATGGGGATGATGGCCGCCACCGTTCCCATGGAGGTGCCGGTGGCGGTGCCCATAAAGGCGGAAATCAGGAAAATGCCTACGGTGAGGAACTGGGGCGGAATGAGACTCATGCCCAGGTTCACCGTGGCGTCCCTGCCGCCCATGGCAGCTGCCACGGCGGAAAAGGCGCCGGCCAGAATGTAAATCATGAGCATGGTCATGATATTGTCATTTCCTGCGCCCTTTGAAAAAATGCCGAACTTAAACATCACCGGGTCCCGGCTGAGGCAGAAAGCCGACAACACCGCAATAAACATGGCGGTAACCGAAGGGAACTGGTAAAAGGCCATGGAAACGCCGGCGGACTGGAAATAGAGACCGGCGCCCAGATAGATGGCGATAAAAATGATAAAAGGAAGAAGGGCAAAGGGATTGCTCCGCCCGGGAGATTTGTATTTCATAGATGACCTCGTGAATAGTGAGCTGGTGGGCTGGGGAGCTAGTGAGCTAGTGAGTTGGTGAGCTAGTGGACTAGTGTTCTAGTGAGCTGGTGAGCTGGTGGGCTGCTTCCTTAGGCGGCTATTATAAAATTCATCGCCCGTAAGGGCGATACCACCACCCTCAGCCCTGAAAGGGATGTCAAACTTAAGAACCTTAAGAACCTACGGCCCACAGGCCCGTCAACCTTCCCCTTACAGCAGTTCATATACCACTTTCAGGAAGAAAATGGTAAGTACAGTGATAATGACAGGCTTTACGTTTTTAGCGCCGCCTTTGGCAAAGTACACGGCTCCCAGATAGTTGCCGGCCATGCCGAAAAGACCGGCAATGGGGCCCAGGGGGAAGAGGACCTTGCCGTTTAAGAGAAAAACGCAGAGAGCGGCAATGTTGGTGGTGGAGTTAATGACCTTGGTGACGCCGTTGGCCTCCTTCAGCGGCAGGTGGGCCACGCCGGTGAGGAGGAGCAGGAGAAAGGTGCCGGTGCCGGGGCCGTAGAATCCATCGTAAACACCAATGAGGAGGGCCATGAGGATGCTGAGGACTGCTGTCTTTTTATAGGAGTAGGGCTCCTTTTCCACAATGAGCGCCTTGCCCCGGGTGACGTAAATGGCGGTCAATGGAAGCACCACCACCATGAAGAGAAGAAAAATATGGGAATCCATAAGAAGGGCCAGCCGGGCGCCTAGGGAAGAACCGGCAAAGGCAAAGCACACGCAGGTGAGTGCCAGTTTCCAGGGGATAAATCCGCTTTTTGCAAATTTAAAAGTAGCCAGCACGGTGCCCATGGTGGAGCTCATCTTATTGGTGGCAATGGCATTGTGCACCGGAAGGCCGGAAATCAGGTAGGCCGGAAGGGAAATGAGCCCGCCGCCGCCGGCAATGGCGTCCACGAATCCCGCCAGCATGACCAGGGGACAGATAATCAGGTATTGGAAAAGTACGTCCATAAAGATTCTCCTGCAGGAAATAGATTTATTCCTTCATCATAGCACGAAGAGGGGGCAGGGGTAAATAGCGGGATGGGGGAGTTGGGAGAGTGGGACAGTGAGACAGTGAGACAGTGAGACGGAGGGACAGTAGGACAGTGGGGAATGGGGAATGGGGGTCTTGTTTCTTATGAGTCACCGGCGGCGGGGCGGCGGGCTGTCCGCTTACCGCTGACCGTATTCCCGGGGCTGTAAACTTCAGACGGTCAGACGACTGATGTCAGAAAAAGGTATTCCCGAACGCAAGAGGGTTCAAAGGGAGCATGCCGCCGTCGGGCTGCGCCCTGGGCGTCCCGGGTTCGGCCCGGGAACAGCTTCGCCTTCCGGGCCGGTTCATAAGGTAGTATGGAATGCCGCCTGCGGCGGCCTCCCCCTTCCACCACTACGTGGTCCCCCCC
>NZ_CALGPS010000036.1 GCF_937959425.1 uncultured Dialister sp. | reverse complement strand
ACGTACGGTTCTGTGAGGGGCGGACAGAGTAATCTGATTCCGTCTACTCAACTGATCGGCCTTTGGCCGGAGGGGTCTTAGGTTTGACGCCCGCTTTGCGGGCGAGAGTTGTGGATAGCCGCTGCGCGGCAATGATTATGAAGTCATCGTTACGGGAATGCCTTTTGTGTCACCAATGCTGCATGACGGAGTGCGTTACCCCCCCCTTCCTTTGGAAGGCAGAAGCCCTGCAGAGGGCTTCTGAGCCGGGCTCTTATTTGAGCATAGCCTGCACATAAAGCGAACACCTTAAAGCCCGGCCGGAGGTGTCGCCGCAGGCGACGGAGGATAGTGGCCTTTTGAAAAAAGGCCGAGGCCCCAAAGGAGCCTAAGATGGCTCATAGTGGCTTGGCGCTATCTTCAAGTGTTCCTCAGGGCTCCGCCCAGCTCCTTCCTGCGGGTGGCAATCCTGCATAGGATTGTCAAGTCAAGCGACATTGGCCCTTAGCCTGCCCATTAAAGGGCCTTCATTTTAATCGCTTGACCGTAAGGAACCTTACATTACGGAATTTCCTTCCTGCTGCATCAATCATGCTAAACATAGCGGTGAATTGGCCACTGGCGTGGCCACCCCCTATCCGGCTGCGCCGAACTCCCCCCTATTCAGGGGGGAGAATAGACCGCTCTACGCTTTCCTGCAGAATCATGTGGCACAAATGCACAGCACCCATAGTCCCACCAGCGAAGCTGGGGGGAAGGTGGTGGCGCAGCCACCAAAGGGGGTACTCCCTCCCCGCCCGCAAGGGCGGTTGTGAAGGTTTTATAATAATGGCGCCCCCATATTTCCAAAAGGGCGCCACACCACGGCCTTTGCCCCCTGAGCGGCAGCGATAGAGCCCTTGGCACCGAGGGCCGTTAGGCCCGATGGATGCCATACGCCCCTCTGCCTCGTAGCGGCAGGCCCCTACGGGAATACAGCCGACCCGCCGACTGGTATTTACTGCCATTGGCAACACTTACTACGCGTACTGCGCGTATTCTGCATAGAATGCGCGAGTCGGCCAAAGTTGGCCCTTAGCCTGCCCATAAAAGGGCCTTCCTTTTAATTGGTCGACCGACGATCCTTCGCTGGCGCTCAGGATGACAATGGGAGGCGGCCCCCGATCCTCGATCCCGATCTTCGATCCCAGCCGCTCCGCGGCTGCACGCCCACCACCACCCTCTGAACCCTGTGAACCCTTTGCACCCTCTCGGCCCTTCGGGCCGTGTCCACAGCACAAAAAAAGAGCCGCAGTTTCCTGCAGCTCTTTCTGCTCTTATTCATTAACAGGATATACGCTGACCTGTCTCTTGTCTCTGCCAAGACGTTCGAAAGCGACTCTGCCTTCTGCGGTTGCAAAGAGTGTATCATCCTTGCCGATCTTAACGTTCAGGCCGGGATGGAGATGGGTGCCTCTCTGGCGAACGATGATGTTGCCCGGTTTAGCAATCTGTCCTGCGTGCATCTTTGTGCCAAGGCGCTGGGCGTTGGAGTCACGGCCGTTGCTTGTGCTGGACGCACCTTTATGATGAGCGAATAACTGGAGATCAAAAAGTAACATGAAATTCACCCCTTTTTATCAAGAATCTTTAAATGGGATGGATACCTGGTTTCCACAGCCCGAAGGCCGTGAACCATAGTGCAGAAGAGAACCTGGCTTTTTTCATCGGATGATGAAATTTCCACCTCCATGAAACCGAAGTCGGAATCATAGGTTCCTTCTTTATGAAGCACATCCTGAAGCCCGCCGGCAATGGTCAATGTGATGGCACTTACCGCGGCACAGATGAGATCATATTCCCCATCCTTTTCATAACCATCTGCGTGTCCATGAATGGAGAAACCGGTATAACGGCCTTCCTTATCATGATGCATGTCTACAGTGATCATTATGCTTCGATTTTTTCAATCTTAACCTTTGTGAAAGGCTGACGATGACCCTGACGACGACGGTAGTTGGACTTAGCCTTGTACTTGAAGATACGGATCTTGCGTTCCTTACCCTGTTCAAGGACCTTGCCGGTTACCTTGGCACCAGCTACGTTGGGCTGACCGATCTTTACGTCATCTCCGGATACGAGAAGAACTTCGTCGAATGTTACTTCTGCGCCTTCTTCAACGTCCAGTTTTTCGATGGAAATAACCTTACCTTCTTCAACAACGTACTGTTTTCCACCTGTTTTGATAATTGCGTACATTTGTGCACCTCCTCTTTACTATACTCGCCGATGCAGGCAGCATTTCTGCATTTCCAAGAGCCTTATTCGTGCGGTTGCGTCATGGCACTTATGTACAATGACTTGATTATTATACAAAAAGAAATGGGGAATGTCAATAGTTGGTTTTAAAGTTCTTAAGATTGACCGGCCTCTGGCCGGAGGGTTCTTAGGTTTGACGGCGGCTCTGCCGCCGAGGGTTGTGGATTGCCGCCTTTGGCGGCAATAAGTATGAAGTCAGCGTTACGTGCTTACCCTCCTGTTGCTTAAGGCATGATAAGCATTGAGGGTGAATTGGCCACTGACGTGGCCACCCCCTATCCCGCTTCGCGGGACTTCTCCACGGGAAAGCGTCTCACACGATTCTCAGGTCGCTGCAGCTCCCCTACGAATCGTGTTCGCTTGCCACCCCTATTCAGGGGGCAGAATAGAGCGCTCTACGCTTTCCCACAGAGTCATGTAGCACAATGCTGAGTACCCATAGTGCACCCTGAACAGGGGGAAAGGTGGTGGCGCAGCCACCAAAGGGGGGTGTGCATTTTCATCACGCCGAAGGCGTGGTTTGCTTGTTTCCCCTCGCCCGCTAGGGCGGTTGTACAGTTTTATCCAAACTGGCGCCTTCTATTATTTAAAAGGCGCCACCACAACCCTCGGCCCCACAGGTGCGTCAAACCTTAGAACCCTCAGGCCACAGGCCTGTCAAACTTCGGCCCGAAGGGCCGTCAACTTTAAAAGGGGCCTCTGGCCCCTTTTACTTCCCGCAGTCTGCTACTTTTCTGACCAGTTTTCTTGTAATGCTTCCGAAGAAGTCCTGGTCTTGGAAGCGGAGGAAGCGGATAGGCTTTTCTACGCTCTTTACATAAAGGGTGTCTTTATTGGTGAAGGAGAAGGTGTAGGCGCCGTCCAGGGAGAGGGAAAGGTTCTTTTCTCTTTCCGGTACCCTGATTTTGACCACGTCGTCCCTTGAGAGGACCATGGCGAAGCGCTGGAGAGTATGGGCGCAGATGGGGACGATGATGATGCGGTCGTCGGAGGGGCCCAGCACCGGGCCTCCGCAGGAGAGGGAGTAGCCGGTGGAGCCGGTGGGCGAGGAAATGATGAGGCCGTCGGCAGCGTATTCCTGGATGAAGCTGTCATTGATGAAGAGGCGGATTCTGGCCAGCTGGCCGATGGAGTTGTGGCCGATGACCACGTCGTTCAACACGTGGGGCAGTGTTTCCTCTGTCCTGTCTTCATGCACAATCCTCGAGGACAGGTAAAGGCGCTGTTCTTTCTTGAAATCGCCGGCAAGGATCTGGTCCATCCTTTTTTCCAAGTCCGAAAGGGTGATGGAATTCAGGAAACCCAGATCGCCCAGATGGAGGCCTGCCATGAGGACGGGATAGTCGGCGAAGGTGCGGGCGGCGCCAAGGAAGGAGCCGTCGCCGCCTACGGAGAGGATGAAGTCCCTTTGCCCCATGGTTTCTTCCGTTTCATAGGTTTCTTCTGTAAATCCCATTTCCATGAGGCCCTTTCTCATGGAAATGGGAAAGCTGTAATCTATTTTTTTCAACCTGAGGAGGCCGGTCAGGGCCGTGAGGGCCTGCTGTAAATCCGCTTTCCCCAGGTTCGGGTAAATGCCAAATCTCATTCCCTTATCCTTTCAAGCCGGCATGGGCTTCTTCTACCACTTTTTCCACATCCGCCGATGTAATGTCCCTTTCAGGTTTCTCATTTTTCAGCCACGCCAGAAATTCGATATTTCCGGAGCCCCCCTTGATGGGCGAATAGGTGAGGCCGTGGCAGTACAGGTGCTCTTCCGCAAAGGCGGCAAGGGTGTCTTCGATGACTTCCCTGTGCACCTTGGGGTCCTTCACAATGCCCCCCTTCCCCACTTTCTCCCGGCCCGCTTCGAACTGGGGCTTAATAAGGATAACCAGGGAGCCCTCCTCCTTCAGGATAGAGTGGACGGCGGGGATGATTTTGGTGACGGAAATAAAGGAAACGTCGGTGGAAATGAAATCCACCTTTTCACCAAGAAGGTCTTCCGTTACCACCTTGATGTTCGTCTTCTCCAGGTTCACTACCTGGGGATTGCTGCGGAGCTTCCAGTCAAGCTGGTTCGTGCCTACGTCGATGGCAAAAACCTTCGATGCCCCGTTTTGGAGAGCACAGTCCGTGAAACCGCCGGTGGAAGCGCCGATGTCCGTCATCACCTTTCCTGTAAGGTCAATGGAAAAAGTCTTCAGCGCCTTCTCGAGCTTAAAGCCGCCGCGGCCCACATAGGGCATAACGTGGCCCTTGATGCGGAGATGGGCGTCCACAGGCACCTTCGTCCCTGCCTTGTCCACAGGCACATCATTCACCAGAATGATGCCTTCCATAATATGACGTTTTGCATTCTCCCGGCTTTCAAAAAATCCCTGCTCCACCAGGAGCACATCAAGCCGTTCTTTCTTTACTTTCCGGTTAGCCAATGTGGTACCTCGTTGTTTTTATGAAATATGACACGCCCTGCGGGTGGTACGGAGAAAAGGGTTCTTAAGATTGATGGGCCCTTCAGACCCAAGGGTTCTTAGGTTTGACGGCGCCTTTGGCGCCGAGGGTTGTGGTATCGCCCTTCGGGCGATGAGTATAAAGTCAGCGTTACGGGATTTGCATTAGTGTCGCCAGTGCTGCATGAAGGAGTGCGTTAGCCCCCTTCCAAAGGAAGGGGGGTGTCGCCGCAGGCGACAGGACTAAAAAGGAAGGCCCCAATTTTATATCAGCTGCCGCAGGCAGCTGCCTTTGGCAATCACCCCTCGCCACTTCGTGGCCCTCTCCCGCCCCGGTGGGAAGCGTGTCACTGGATTCTCAGTCGTCTATCGACTCCCTGCGAATCCAGTTCCCTTGCCACCTGACAAGCAGTGGGGCGCAAGAGAGTATATAGGCACTCGCCACCCACCCCTGGACAGGGGTGGGCAAGGGATGTAGTGGCACGGTTCCTTTTTCCCCATAAACTTGCCCACCCCCGCACTCGGGGGTGGGGGGACC
>NZ_CALGPS010000035.1 GCF_937959425.1 uncultured Dialister sp. | reverse complement strand
GCTCAGAAGCCCTCTGCAGGGCTTCTGCCTTCCAGAGGAAGGAGGCTTTTGCACTGCGTCATGTATCCTTGGTGACACAAAATGCATTCCCGTAACGCTGACTTCATACTCATCGCCCGCAGGGCGATACCACACCCTCAGGCCGCAGGCCTGTCAAACCTGAGAACCCTCCGGCCGACAGGCCGGTCAAACTTAAGAACCTTTTACCCGCGAACTCTCATGCACAAGCCAATGAAAGATGTTATAATATAGAAGTAATATTTCAACTGTAAAGGACAGGTGTTTATTCATGGAAGAAATGGAAAAAGGGAAAAGATATTCTGCTGAGTCCAAGGGCTATAACAGCACGATTTATGAAGTCCGCTTCACTCCTGTGATGGAACGTCCGGAGTACCAGGAAGGACCGACCAGGGATGCGCTGGAAAGGCTTCGGAAGGAAATGGCGGAGAAGGATTTTGAGAAATATGTGAATAACGGGCTTATCCGTGTCACCTTCGACAGCGGCCGTCTGCTTCTGATTACCAAGTCTGAAATCTACCGCACCATGCTCTACGGACCTTTCTTCAACGTGATCTGCAAAGCTTTCGATGTGGGAAATTTCCGCGTAGTGAGCCAGGTTAACGGATATTGACGGATGGAGAAAAGACTGTGAAAGATGGAAACATCTTTTGCAGTCTTTTTTGTTTTAACCGGGATTGTTTAGTGGGATGGTTGGAGTCACCTGCGGCATATACCAGCAGTGTTTCCCGCCGACCGGTATTCTTTAGTGAGCTAGTCGGAGTCAATGTCTACGTATACTGAGATCCTTCGCTGCGCTCAGGATGACGAGTGGGGCGGGAAGGTAAGACCGTAACGTAAGGCTCCTTACGCAGGAAGGAGCTGCCCGATAGGGCTGAGGATAGGTCCAAATTTATGTGGTGGGTATTGTATGAGTAAAAATCAGGCCCCTTTGGGGCCTCGGATTTTCTACGAAAATCCGCTATCCTCCGTCCCCTGCGGCGACACCTCCTTCCAGAGGAAGGAGGCTCTGGCTCTCCGTCAGGCAGCACTGTTGACACAAGAGGAAAGCACGTAACGCTGACTTCATAATTCATAGCCGCGCAGCGGCAATCCACAACCCTCAGTCGCGAAGCGGCTGTCAAACCTGAGAACCCGACCGCCAAAGGCCGGTCAATCTTAAGAACCTTCCCCTACACAACCTGCGGGCCCTGCGGGCCCGCCCCCCTTTGGTGCTGACGCACCACCTTCCCTCCCGCAAGCGGTGGGACAATAAAATGGGGGAGAGAACCCTCACGCTGCAGGCGGGGGACAATTACACTCTCCCATTCCCCGCCCTGTTATCACAGTGCCATCCATGGTATAATAATACGAATCCTTTGAAAAGGTGGTATGCTTAATGTTTTCTGCAATGTTAAACTGTCTGGGTGTGGACATGGGGTCCTCCCAGGTTCGTATATATCAGCGTGACAAGGTTATATTGGAAGAGGCTTCTACGGTGGTGGTGGATAATATCAGCGGACAGGTGCTTGGTTTTGGCACGGAGGCCCTGATTATTTATCATAAGGAGCCGGAGAATAATACGCTGGAGTGGCCTGTGAAGAATGGCATGATTGCCGATTATGACATGACGAAGGCCATGCTGCGCTTTTTTTTGAATAAGGCTCTCAGGCGGTCTGTTTCCCGGCCCGGTCTTATGGTGGCCATTCCTACGGAGATTTCTTCTGTGACCCGCCATGCGCTGGTGGATGCGCTGATACATGCCGGTGCCCAGGGGGTGTATCTCATTCCTTCGCCGGCGGCTGCGGCCATCGGGGCGGGGAAGGATTTGTCCGTGCCTTCTGCTGTTCTTTCCCTCGTTATCGGCCGGGATGTGTCGGATGCGGGGATTTACGGCTGCGGCGGGATTCTGGCTCAGGAGGGGATTTCTTTTGGGGGCCATGATATCGACCTTGGCATCTGCCGTCATATCCAGGACCGCTACAGCATGATGATCGGTCTGGAGCAGGCGGAGAAATTGAAGAGTGAGGTGCTTTCCCTCACCGGCAGCGGAACGGATAATGCTTTTACGGTCCGGGGCCGCCGTCTCAGTGACGGGGTGGAAGTGGTTGTTGAAATTTCTGTGGATGAAATGAGTTCCGTTATGCAGCATATTATGGAGCCGGTGCTTCTTTTAATCCGCCGCGTCATGGGACAGGCTACGCCGGAGATGGCCGACGATTTCCTGAAGAACGGGCTGCTTCTGTCCGGAGGCAGCGCTCTTATGGACGGTATCAGGGACTGGCTGTCTGCGGAGCTTCATATGCCCGTTTCGATTCCGACAGATCCGGGATCTGTGGTGGCGAAAGGCTGTTATGCGGCCTGCATGATGGACAAGGAGCATTCCCTGCTCATTGAAAATGGTGATAAATACTATGGGGGAGCTTGATTTTGATATTCTTCAGTAAGAAAAAGATGGTCAGCATGATTGTGCTTTTTGCTTTTATGGGCGGCTGCGGATGGTTCTGGCGGCACAGGGAGTACATTCCCTTTGTGTCCCAGCCATTGTCGGTGGGGGCCGCTCCTTTCGAATACGGCGTGTCCCGGGCCGCCTGGGCAGGGGAGAACGGCATCGGTTTCCTTAAGCAGGTCTTTTCCAACTGGAAGGAGCTGGATGAGCTGAGGAAGGAAAATGAGAGCCTGAAGACGGAGCAGAATCATTACAGTGAGATTCTGGCGGAAAATATCCGTCTCCGGAATCTTTTGAAGTTTAAACAGGGCTATACCAGCTACAATCTTCTGGGGGCGTCGGTGATTGAAAGGGATTATGGCGGCTGGACCCACACCATGGTCATTGACCGGGGGGAGGACAGCGGCCTTAAGAAATACATGCCTGTCATCGTGCCTACGGGCATTGTGGGTTTTGTGAGCGAGGTGTATATGAATTCCGCCAGGGTGCAGCTTCTTCTGGATCCCCGCACCACCATCGGCGGCATTGTGCAGCGTCCCGCATCCCGGGTGGTTTCCATGGTATCCGGCAACAGCGGCAATCCGGGGTATCTCACCCTCATGTCCCTTCCGAAAGAGGCGGATGTGATTAAGGGGGATACCATCGTTTCTTCCGGTTACGGCGGCGTGTACCCCAAAGGGGTGGTCATCGGTACGGTGGAGAAGGTGGATGTGGATGCAGAGGGCGGCACCCAGTCGGCGGAAATCAAACCGGCAGCCGATTTCTCCCATCTGGAGGAGGTCTTTGTCATCACCGACCATATCCAGAAGACGGCTCCGGAAAGTATTACGGTGAAGCCGCCGAAGATGGAACCGGCTATGAACCCGAATAAGCAGCAGGCAGGTGATAAATGATGAGCGCTTACAGCCTTGTGCTATTAAGCTGTGTCATTTTTCTTCTGCAGTCCTCTTTCCTGCCCTTCCTTTTCAACGGCATTATGCAGCCGGATCTGTGGCTCACGGTGATTGCCCTGGCGGCGGTGATTGTGGACCGGAAGTCCGCCTTTATCCTGGCAGGGGTGGGGGGATTTCTGCAGGACATTGTGACCAGCAATTTCTTCGGTCTTCATCTTCTGCCCTACCTTGTGATTACCCTGCTTTTTGTGAAATTCGGCAGGCACCGGTACAATAAGCACTGGTATGTTTCCCTTTTGTCGGTGCTGCTGGCATCGGTGATTTATGTGATTTTTTCCAGTATCATCATGGGCTGGGCCGGGAGCCGGTATCCATCCCTCTTTTATTTCATTTATCTGGGCATTCCCCTGGTCCTGATGAACGGGGGATGCAGCCTGATTCTGCATAATTTCCTATGGATGTTGAAACGGGAGGAGGAACCCCGTTGGTGAAAAAACATATCCCCTCCATCTTGAATTCGCTGGTAAAGAACCGGGAGGAGTCGCGGTATGGCCGCATGATTTACGCTGCCATAGTCCTTCTGCTCATTCTTGGCGCCCGGCTTTTCTGGATGCAGGTGGTGGAGGGCAGCTACTACCAGGAAGAAGCGGACGGCAACCGTATCCGTCATCTGCCCCAGCAGGCTTCCCGGGGCGTCATGTATGACCGAAACGGCATCATCATGGCAGGCTCCCGTCCGGCCTACAGTGTCATCATGCCGGTGGAAAGGAAGAAGAACAGTCTTTCCGACGATGAGCTGAACCGCCTCTCTGCGCTCCTCAAGGTGCCGGTGGAGGATATCAAGAAGAAAATAGAAGATAACAAGCTGGCCTTCGGTGCCATTTATCTGGCCAACGATGTGGGCATTGATGTGGCTACCCAAATCGAGGAAAAGAAGGACGATTTCCCGGGCATTGAAATCGAAGTGAATCCCCTTCGTGTGTATCCTCTCGGCGCTGCAGGCGCCCAGGTGCTTGGCTATGTAGGGGAGGCAGGGCCTGATGACAGAGATGCCAACGGCAATCCCTATAAAACAGCTACCCTTATCGGCCGCTCCGGTCTGGAAAGACAGTACAACCAGTTCCTGGAAGGCAGGAACGGCTCCAAAACGGTGGAGGTCAATGCTTCCGGCCAGCCGGTGCGCTATGTGGAAGGTACGCCGCCTGTTTCAGGAAATAATGTGCGCCTCACCCTGGATGCCCATCTGCAGAAGGCGGCGGAGGATGCCATGGATGCCCAGGCAAGAACCCTGGCCCATTCCGGCGTTTTTCCCACGGGAGCGTCCGCCGTGGCCATCGACCCCAATACGGGGGCGGTGCTGGCCATGGTAAGCTGGCCCAGTTATGACCCTAACCATTTCAGCAAGGGCATTTCCGCCAAGGAATGGAATAATATCATTAATAACAAGAACCACCCCATGCAGAACAGGACCATTGCGGCCATGTATCCTCCGGGCTCCCTGTTCAAGGTGATTACGGGCTCCGCAGCTCTGGAATCCAAGGTCACCACGCCGGAGGAGCGGATTTTCGACAGCGGCAAGCACTGGCTGGTTGACAAGAGAAACTCCGAAGGCGAAGCCTTCGGCTGGATCAATTTCTACGAAGCGGTGGAAAAGTCGGATAACGTCTATTTCTATGAAATGGGACGGCGCCTTGGTATCGACCGCATTTCCGCCATGGCCCGGGACTACGGCCTCGGCAAACCTACGGGCATCGACCTGGCAGGGGAAGCGGAGGGTAATGTGGCCAGCGAGGAATACAAGAAAAAGGTATTCAAGCAGGACTGGTACCTGGGCGAAACCATGGACGCCGCCATCGGCCAGAGCTTTACCCTGACCACGCCTATCCAGATGGCCATGGTGTATGCTTCCATCGCTAACGGCGGCTTCCGGTACAAGCCCTACCTGGTGAACCGCATCGACAAGCTGGACGGCTCGCCTCTTAAGATTTATTCGCCGGAGAAGCTGGGCACCCTGCCGGTGTCCAAGGCTACCCTGGACGACCTGCACCAGGCCCTCCGCCTGGTTATGACGAAGAACGGCACCGGCGGCGCCCTCTTTGCCAACTATCCCATTGCGGTGGCAGGCAAATCGGGCACGGCGGAAACAAACGGACTGGATAACGGCTGGTTCGTGGCCTACGGCCCCTTCGACAAACCGGAAATCGTGGTGCTCTGCATGTTCGAACACTCCGGCTTCGGTTCCGAATCCGCCGCTCCTGTGGTAAAACAGATCATGAATGCCTATTTCCATCTGGGCGACTACGCGCCGGGAAAGGAAAAGGCGGAGAATAAAGACAAGAAGGGAGGAAATCCCTGATGGCAGTGATTCTATCCGCCGCCTCCGGCAAAGGCGGGGTGGGGAAGACTCTCATTACCGCCTCCCTGGGCATTACCCTCTCCCGCAGGGGAAAGAAAGTACTCCTTATAGACGGTGACATGGGCCTTCGGAACATGGACCTCATCCTGGGACTGGAAAACGACTGCTTCTACAACATCTGCGATCTGGCAGAGGGGAAGTGCTTTCTGGAAGATGCGGTGCTTCCTGTAATGGAGAACCTTGATTTCCTTCCCGCTTCCCAGAAGGAGACTTGGGAAACCGTATTTCCGGCGGCCATGGACACGGTGCTTGATGACATCCACCGGCTTTACGACTACATTCTCATCGACTGCCCCGCCGGCATGGGGAAGGGCGTCGAAACGGCCTTCCGCCTGTCCGACAAAATCGTGCTCTTGGTGGCGCCTGCCTGGCCTTCCAGAAGAAATGCGGACCGCCTCCTTCCCCTCATAGGGGAAAAGCCCTATGCTTACCTGCTGAACCGCTTTACCGGAGGGGAGGGCACAGGCCTTTCCTTCCATGAGGTGTATGGTACGGTGGACGAAGAAAGATTCGGCGGCGTCATTCCCTTTTCCCTCATGGCGGACCGTCTGGCAAATCGGGGAGAGCTTATTGATTTCGATGAAAAAAGTGCCTACGGCCGGGCTTTGACCGACGCCGCCCGCACCCTCTTTAAAGATAAGGAAATCCCCCTGTCCCGCTGGGAATCGTTCCTGGCAGCAGGGGATAGAGAAAACGAGGAGGATATGGAAAGAAGAAATAGAAATCAAACCCATGAAGTGAAAGGCCTGTCCTGGCACTCCGGCAGCCGGGCCTATAAATGGCAGCGGAGGCGATAACCTATGAATCTTATTCATTACTGGCGTAAAATCGACAGCACCCTCCTCATGACGGTGCTGGGGCTGGCGGTGGTATCCCTGCTGATTATTTCCAGTGCCACCCATGCCAATGTGCCGGACCATCCGGGCCAGTACGATTTCGTCATCAAGCAGGGGGTATTCCTCCTCATGGGCCTTATCATCGGCGGTGCTTCCCTGTACTTTGACTACCGGCTCCTGTACCGCTTTGTGCCCGCCCTTTACGTGGTGAATGCCATCATGCTTCTGGTGGTGAAATTTGCAGGCACCAGTGCCCTGGGCGCCCAGCGGTGGATCCAGATCGGCCCCTTTACGCTGCAGCCTTCGGAATTTGCAAAAATCATTATGATCATCTGTCTGGCCCGCCTCCTTTCCAACAATAAGGGAGGCTACAGGACATGGAAGAGCCTTCTTCCGGTGGCAGGACTTATGGCCCTTCCCACCCTTCTTATCTTCATCCAGCCGGACCTAGGCACCAGCCTTGTATTTGCAGCCATTACCTTCGGCATGCTCTACATCTGCGGCCTCAATATGTCCCTGGTGAAGAAGGCCTTTATCGCCTTTGCGGCGGTGTTCCCGCTGATCTGGTTCTTCGTGCTGCACAGCTACCAGAAAATGCGTATCCTGGTGCTCTTCAATCCTTCTGTAGACCCCTACGGCTCCGGCTACCATGTCATCCAGTCCAAGATTTCCATCGGCAGCGGCGGCTTCATCGGCCAGGGCCTTTTCGAAGGCACCCAGAGCCAGCTGAACTTCCTGCCTGAAAACCATACGGACTTCATTTTTTCCGTTATCGGGGAAGAACTGGGCTTCATCGGAGCCATTTTTGTCCTTTTCCTGTACTTTATCCTTTTATATCGTGCCATTATGATTTCCCGGTCCTCGGGAGACGCCTTCGGAAGCCTTCTGGCCTGCGGCATTTTCTCCATGTGGCTTTTCCAGATTTTCATTAATGTGGGAATGACCCTGGGCATTATGCCGGTCACCGGCATTCCGTTGCCCTTCATGAGCTACGGCGGCAGTGCCCTCATGATGAACCTTCTCTGCGTAGGACTTTTGATGAATATTTACATCCGGCGCAAAAAGCTGATGTTTGATTAGGAGTGACTATGAACCCTGTAAAAATTGATCCCGTATGGCTCATGCATATCC
This sequence comes from uncultured Dialister sp., assembly GCF_937959425.1. Lineage (GTDB taxonomy): Bacteria > Bacillota > Negativicutes > Veillonellales > Dialisteraceae > Dialister. The sequence goes on along the minus strand of NZ_CALGPS010000035.1, from coordinate 10,501 downwards.
AGAAACCGGCCCGCTACATCGGCGGCGAATGGAACAGCGTAGTGAAAGACCATGACAGTGTGGACGTGAAAGTGGCCCTGGCCTTCCCCGATGTGTATGAAGTGGCCATGAGCCACCTGGGCCTGAAAATCATTTACAGCGTGCTCAACGCAAGGGATGACACCCTGGCGGAAAGAGTATACGCCCCCTGGGTGGATATGGAAGCCCTCATGCGGGAGAAACATATTCCCCTTTACACCCTGGAGTCGAAATGCCCAGTCCGGGATTTTGACGTGCTGGGCTTCACCATGCCCTTTGAAATGTGCTACACCAATATCCTGAACATGCTGGACCTTTCCGGCATCCCACTCCTGGCAAAGGACAGGGGAGAGGATGACCCCATCGTCGTTTCCGGCGGCCCCTGCGTGTACAATGCGGAGCCTGTAGCTGATTTCTTCGATGTATTCTTCATCGGCGAATCGGAAGAAGCCATCGGCGAAATGGCGGAGCTTGTGAAAAACTGGAAAAAAGAAGGAAAGCCGGGAGGAAGAAAGGAAATCATCCGACGCATGGCCACCATCAAAGGCTGCTACGTACCTTCCCTTTACCAGGTGAATTACTATGAAAACGGCATTTTCCGCTCCATCGCTCCCACTGACGAAGCGGCCCAGTTCCCTGTGGAAAAACGGATTATTCCCGACTTCGACAAGGTCAAAGTGGATGACAAACCCATCCTGCCCCATATTGAAATCGTGCATGACAGAGCGGTACTTGAAATGTTCCGCGGCTGCAGCCGGGGCTGCCGTTTCTGCCAGGCCGGCATGATTTACCGTCCGGTCCGTGAAAAGAGCGAGGAAAAACTGCAGGAAATCGCCGATACCCTGATCAGGAACACGGGATACAATGAAATTTCCCTCATGTCCCTGTCTTCCGCCGACTACTCCTGCCTGCCGGAACTGGTGGACCACCTTCTGGAAACCTTCAAGAACCGCCGCGTATCCGTGAGCCTTCCCTCCTTACGTGTAGACTCCTTCTCCATCGACATTGCCAAGAAAATCCAGCAGGTCAGAAAGAGCGGCCTCACCCTGGCGCCGGAAGCGGGCACCCAGCGCCTCCGGGACGTAATCAATAAGGGCGTCACCGAAGAAGACATTATGGGCGCCTGCTCCAATGCCTTCAAAAACGGCTGGAGCAAGGTAAAACTCTATTTCATGATGGGCCTTCCCACAGAAACGGACGAAGACCTGAAGGGCATCGCCGACCTGGCCATGAGGATTAAAGAACTTTACCATACCATCCGCGGAAGAAACGACTGCCGCATCACCGTCAGCGTGGCCAGCTTCGTGCCGAAGCCTTTCACTCCCTTCCAGTGGATGCCCCAGTGCAGCGTGGAGGAAATCGAAAGGAAACAGCAGTACCTGAAGAGCCTCTTCACCGACAGGCATATCAAATTCGCCTACCATGACGCCAAAACAGGGCGGCTGGAAGCGGTGCTGGCAAGGGGAGACAGGAAACTGGCCCCCGTCATCCTGAAGGCCTGGGAAAAGGGCTGCAAGTATGACAGCTGGACCGAATTCTTCGACTACGACCGCTGGATGGACGCCTTTGAGGAATGCGGCGTGGACCCTGACCTCTATGCGTCCCGGGATAGAGACGAATACGAACCGGAACCCTGGGACCACATCGACTGCGGCGTATCCAAGGACTACCTCCGGAAAGAATGGCGCCTGGCTAAGAGAGGCATCCTGACCCACGACTGCCGCCACCTTGCCTGCAACGGCTGCGCCGTCTGCCCGGTGCTGGACGTAAAACCCATTGATCATAAAGAGGAGAATGCACATGAAAAGGCTGTTTTTGTCTATCACGAAAGGTGAGGAACTCCGTTTCCTGGGGCACCTCGATTTCCTGCGCACCCTGGAAAGGGCGGTCATGCGCTCCGAAATCCCGGTGGCCTTCTCGGAGGGCTTCAACCCCCATATGAAACTGGCTCTGGACTCCGCCCTGGGCGTAGGCGTCACCGCCGACCCCCTGTACCTGGAAATGAAACTGGAAGGGGATATGGATCTGTCTGAAGTGAAGGAAAGACTGTCCCGCCAGCTGCCGAAGGGCATTACCATCCGCTCCATTGTGGAAGCGGAGAAGAACTGGCCCAAATTCGTGGCCGTCTTCAACGAAGACGCCTATGAAATGGAAGGCCCTGTAAAGGAAGGACTCACTGATGACGATTTCAAACAGGCCGAAGAATCCCTCAAGCAGTTCAACAGCCTTTCCTCCTTCCTTTATAAAAGGGTGACCCCGAAAAAGGTGAGGGAAATGGACGTGAAGCCCATGATCCGGGAGCCCATGAAAGTCACCTTCACCAGGGACAGAGCGTACCTCACCTTCTCCCTGGTGAGAAGCTCCACCGGTACCGTGCAGCCTAAGGACATCTGGAAAATGCTTGCAGAATCTTTCCACATGCCCTGGACGGAGGGCGAATTCATCTGCTCCCGCACCGGCACCTACCGCCGCCTGGAGGGGAAAAGACTTACCCTTGAAGATGACGGCGTATTTCAGGGATTACTGAAAGGAAATTGACATGAAACAGCTTCTTCTCCACGTAAGGCCTGACCAGACCACCCTTGCCCTCCTTGACAACGACACACTTTCCCAACTCTTTGTGGAAAGAGCGGGGGAAGAAGACATTGTGGGAAGAGTGTACAAGGGCGTCATCAAAAACGTGGTGTCCTCCCTCTCCGGCATGTTCGTCGATATCGGCATAGGCAGAAATGCCTTCCTGAGGGACCGGGACACCCTGAAAGGGGCGCCCCGCACCGAAGGCGCCTCCGTGCTGGTGCAGGTGGAAAAAGACAGCACCGAAACCAAGGGACCCCTGGTCACTGAAAAAATCAGCTTCGCCGGCCGCTACGCCGTAGCCCTGGCAGGCTCCTCCTACATCGGTATCTCCAAGAAAATTACCGATGAAAATATAAGAAACAGGCTGAGGACCGCCGCCTCCTCTCTTAGCGTAGGAGGCACGGGCTTCATCGTCCGCACTGCTGCCCAGGGAGCAGGGGAGGAGGATTTTAGAAATGATATTTCCTCCCTTTCCCGTACCATGGACATCGTCATGAGAAGAGGGGCCATCGAAAAAGCGCCGGCCCTCCTGTACAGAGACGGCGACCTGGCGGTGAAAAGCGTGCGGGACTACCTGACAGGCGCCGACCGCCTTCTGGTGGATGACAAAGCCACCTATGCAAGGCTCCTCACCCTTGCGGAAGAAGAACATATTTCCGAAGACAAAATCCTTTTCTACGACGAAAGAGAAAGTCTCTTCCATGCCTTCCACGTGGACGACGAAATCCGGTGCCTCTTCGACCGGGTGGTGCCCCTTCCTTCCGGCGGCTCCCTGGTCATCGACTACACCGAAGCCCTCACCGTCATCGACGTGAACTCCGGCTCCTTCAAAGCCAATGGCATGCCCCACGACCAGCTGGCCTTCCTCATCAACAAAGACGCCGCCCGGGAAATCGCAAGACAGATCCGTCTCCGCGGCATCGGCGGCATGATCATGGTGGACTTCATCGACATGGAGAAAAAGGAAGAAAAGGAAAAACTCCTCCAGATCCTCAGGAATGCTGTGAAAGAAGACCACACCAAAACCCTGGTCCTCGGCATGACATCCCTGGGCCTTGTGGAAATGACAAGAAAAAGAACCACCAAAAGGACCTGGCAGTACTACTACGACCCCTGCACCGCCTGCGGCGGCACCGGCCGCATCCTCTCCGCCAAAGTGGCGGCGGACCGCATCCTGGAAGACCTGGAAAACAGAAGAAGAAAAGGCCCCTTCAAAACAGCCCTTGAAATCCACTGTCCGGGAGAAGTGAAAAAGATCCTGGAAACAGGCCCCATGAAAGAAAACCTTGATAAAACCGCGGGCACGGACATTACCATCATGGAAGAACCATCCTATTCCCGCGAAACCTATACCATTCTATCCATATAAGGAGGATGCTATGATTACAGACCTTTACACAGACAGCGACCTTGACAGAGAATTCATAGACAAAAAAGGATTCGTCCTCCTGGAGCTCGGCGCCTCCTGGTGCCGCCCCTGCCAGGTCATGCTCCCCGCCTTCTCCGGCACGGAAGAAGAATTCAAAGGAAAAGTCCGCCTCTGCCGCATCGACGTAGACGAAGCAGAAGAACTGGCCGACCGCTTCGCCCCCGAAGGCATCCCCACCTTCATCTTCTATAAAGACGGAAAAGAACTGGGAAGAATCATCGGCTACAGGCAGAAGAATAAATTCTTTGAAGATATAGCCAAGATGATGAAACAGGCAGGAGAATAAAGAAAAAGATGAAAAGGCGCCCATGAAACAGGGCGCTTTTTTTGATTGGGGAGTGGGGGGTCGGGATGCGCCTGCGGCGGGGTCGGGACCGGGATCGTGATCGGGGGCGCCACATTGTCATTTCGACCGTAGCGAAGCGGAGTGGAGAAATCTCCCTGTTATACTGTGGCTGGTAGCTAGTGGCTTGTAGCTGGGAAAACAATAAAACCGGGCTTCGCCCGTTGGAAAACAAACCAACCGCCCTGACGGGCGAAGGGGATAGTGGCTGGTAGCTAGTGGCTGGTGGCTAGTGGACTGGTGAACTAGTGCCGGCTATCGGCTATCGGCCTTGGTGGGCGCCCTTTAAAAAGAAGGGGCGCCATTATGATAAAACCATAAAACCGCCCTTTCGGGCGAAGGGAAAACAAGCTAACCGCCCTGGCGGGCGAAGGGAAAACAAGCCAACCGCCCTGACGGGCGGGGGAAAAGAGGCCCCCCTTTGGTGGCTGGCGCCACCACCTTTCCCCCGCAAGCGGGGGCACAACAACCCGCTTGAAACATAACGAAGCTTATGAGAAAAAGAGAAAGCGTAGAGAGGCTTATTCTGCCCCCTGAATAGGGGTGGCAAGCGAACGAAATTTGTAGGGAGCCGCTAGGCGACTGAAAATTTCGTGAGACGCTTTCCCGTGGAGAAGTCCGGCGCAGCCGGATAGGGGGTGGCCACCGGAGGTGGCCAATTCACCGTAATGCATAGCAAGAATTAAGCAGCAGGAGGGCATTCCCGTAACGTAAGGCTCCTTCCTTTGGAAGGAGCTCCCCGATAGGGGTGAGGATAGGCCTTTGCGCAGCAAAGGCGCCGCCGAAAGGCGGCATTTTATGGAAGAGTCATTTAGGGGGCTGTGAAAAATGTAAATCATTTTTTCACAGCCCATATTTTATATCAGCATCCGCAGGCAGCATGCCTTTGGCAATCCCCCCTCGCCACTTCGTGGCCCTCTCCCCACCTGGCAAGCAGTGGGGCGCAAGAGAGTATATAGGCGCTCGCCACCCACCCCTGAAACAGGGGTGGGCAAGGGATGTAGTGACGCGGTTCCTTTTTCCTCCATAAACTTGCCCACCCCCGCACTCGGGGGTGGGGGGACCACGTAGTGGTGGAAGGGGTAGGCCGCCGCAGGCGGCCGGGTCTGCGAAAAAATGTTCAATCATTTCTTCACAGCCTCTGGGCGGAACCCTGAGGAACACTTGAAGATAGCTCCAAGCCACTATGAGCCGTCTTAGGCCCCTGCGGGGCCTCGGATTTTCTACGAAAGGCCGCTATCCTCCGTCGCCTGCGGCGACACCGTCGGGCATTAAGGTGTTCGCTTTATGTGCAGGCTATGCTCACATATTAGCCCGGCTCAGAAGCCCTCTGCAGGGCTTCTGCCTTCCAGAGGAAGGAGGCTAACGCACTACGTCAGGTACCCCTGGTGACACAAGAGGCATTTCCGTAACGCTGACTTTATAATTCATTGCCGCGCAGCGGCAATCCACAACCCTCGGGCCCAAAGGGCCCGTCAAACCTAAGAACCCTCCGGCCGACAGGCCGGTCAAACTTAAGAACCTTCCCCTCTGAACCCTTTGAACCTTTTGAACCCGGGCCACTCCGTGGCCCCAGCGGACCCGCCCCCTTTGGTGCTGACGCACCACCTTTCCCCCACAAGTGGTGGCACAATAAAATAGGGGGGGAGAACCCTCTGAATCAAGGGGCCGCTCCGCGGCCCCCCTATTTCCTATTTCTTATGGCAGCCTTAGATTACTTATGTTATTATTTAGGGGTAGTATTGTCAGAAATAGTATAGAAGAAGGTGATGAAAGGACATGAAAAACAAAATATTTCTTGTTCTTGGCGGAGCCAGAAGCGGGAAGAGCGAGTTTGCGGAGAAGCTGATGTATCGTTCCACAGGGAAAAGGAAGGGATACATTGCTACCAGCCAGATTCTGGATGATGAGATGCGCTACCGGGTGATTCTTCACCGGCAGCGGCGCCCTGCGGACTGGCGGACTTTCGAGGTGATGCATGGAGCAGGGAAGGAGATGGGGCATATCCTTGAGGAAGCGGATGCCATTCTTTTTGACTGCATAACCATGTATGTGAATAACATTCTTATGGACCATATGAAGGGGATTACGGTGGAAACATTGGGGGTGTCGGATCTCACCACGCTGCAGCAGGAGCTGGAGCGGGATCTGGACCTCATGTTTGACCGGATTTCTTCTGTTTCCGATAAGGAAATCATATTCGTGTCCGATGAGCTTGGAATGGGCATTGTTCCTGCCAATGCCATGAGCCGGGTATACAGGGATCTTGTGGGGCTGGCGAACCAGTATGTGGCGAAGCGTGCCGACAGGGTATACCTTTCCATTGCAGGGATTACTATGGAGCTCAAAGAAAGAGGAGTGGAGCTATAATGACAAAAATTGCAAAGAGAGTCATGTTTCAGGGAACCAGTTCTCATGTGGGCAAGAGCATTCTGACCACTGCTTTCTGCCGTATTCTGGCCCAGGACGGGTACAGGACTGCGCCTTTTAAGGCCCAGAATATGGCGCTGAATTCCTATGTCACCCTGTCGGGCGGTGAAATCGGCCGCTCTACGGTGGCCCAGGCGGAGGCAGCGGGCGCCCTTCCTATCGTGCAGATGAATCCTGTGCTTTTGAAGCCTACAGGAAATTCCTGCTCCCAGGTCATTCTTCTGGGTACATCGGTAGGAAATTACAGTGCCTCCGAGTATCAGAACAATTACAGCCAGCGGGCCTGGGAAACGGTGAAGAAGAGCCTTGACTACATGGAAACCCATTATGATGCCCTTGTCATCGAAGGGGCAGGGTCTCCGGCCGAGGTGAACCTGAAGAAGAATGATATCGTAAATATGCGTATTGCCAAAGAGTGCCATGCGCCTGTATTCCTCATCGCCGACATCGACAGAGGCGGGGCGCTGGCTTCCATCGTAGGCACCCTGGAACTCCTGGAACCGGAGGAAAGGGCGCTGGTGAAGGGTCTTGTGATTAACAAGTTCCGCGGCGACATCACCCTTCTGGAACCGGCTTTGACGTTCCTGAAGGAAAAGACGGGCATTCCGGTGCTGGGCGTCATTCCTTACCTGGATGATCTTGGCATTGACGATGAGGACTCCGTGTCCCTGCAGGATCTTCCCAGCGACCATGTGATGCGGGATATCCATATCGCCGTCATGCAGACGCCGAAGATTTCCAATTTCACCGATTTCGATGCCCTGAACCATGAACCGGATGTAAATCTCCGTTTCGTGCAGCAGGGGGACATGATCGGCGATCCGGACCTCATCCTTCTGCCGGGCAGTAAGAACACCACCGAAGACCTGCTCTACCTGAAGCGCCAAGGCTACGCGAAGGAAATCGTGGAAATGGCGGAAAAGGGGGTACCGGTCATCGGTATCTGCGGCGGTTTCCAGATGCTGGGTGAAAAGGTCTGCGATCCCCTCCATGTGGAAAGCGAAAACGACGAAGTGGACGGTCTCGGCCTTCTGCCCTATACCACATCCATGCATGGCAAAAAGAACACTTACCAAGTCACCTTCGACTGCGACAGCCTGCCCTTCCTGGGCATGGATTTCAAAGATTCCGGCATGCGGGGCTATGAAATCCACATGGGTGAGACCACCCTTACGAAACCGGCGAAATCCCTCTTCCATATCGTGCAGAGAAGCGAGGAGAAGGTGGACCTCAGGGACGGCTATATCAACGAAAAGGGCAATGTCTTCGGCACCTACTGCCACGGACTTTTCGACAACGACAGCCTGCGCCGCGCTGTGATCAATGCCCTCCGCGAAAGGAAGGGACTTCCTGCCCTGCCGGTGCAGTTCAAGTACCGGGAGTACAAGGAGTCCGAATTCGACCGTCTGGCCAAGATGGTGAGAAGCCATTTCGACATGGACGCATTTTATAAGATTCTGGGGAATGAATAATTGGACGGACTGATTTATTCTGCCTTCAATGCCGCCATCCCCGTGGCGGCGCTGGTCATCGACACAGTGTACGGCGACCCGAGGAGCAGTTACCATCCGGTGGTGCTCATCGGGAAGGTGATTTCCTTCTTCGAAGATAAACTCTATCCGGAAAAGAAGACATCTGACGGAAATATGTTTTTCAGGGGCATGATGACCTCCCTCCTGGTCTTCCTCACCGTAGGCCTGGTGGCAGGCTTCCTTACCTGGCTTTCGGTGAAATCGGGCATCCTCATGTACGCCGCCGTCAGCGCGGTGCTGCTCTATTTCACCATCACCCCCAGGGCTCTGGCCAGGGACGGCATGGAAATCTACCATCTTCTCAAAGCGGGGGACATGGCAGCTGCCAGAAAGAGACTTAGCTGGATTGTAGGACGGGACACGGAAAATCTGGATGAAAGTGAAATCGCCCGGGGCACCGTGGAAACCATTGCGGAAAACACCACCGACGGCGTCATTTCCCCTCTCTTCTGGTTCCTCCTCTTCGGTCCCGTAGGGGCGGCACTCTACCGCGCCGGCAACACCATGGACTCCATGCTGGGCTACAAAAACGACCGCTACCTCTTCTTCGGCCGCTTCGCCGCCCGCATGGACGACGTACTGAACTACATCCCCGCCCGCATTACCTTCCTCCTCTTCCTAGCCGCGGCGGCCATGCTCCGGCTGGACTGGAAAAATGCGGAAAAAATAGGCCTCAGGGATGCACCCAAGCACCCCTCTCCCAACGGGGGATACGCCGAAGCCACCGTAGCCGGTGCCATGCACGTCCGCCTTGGCGGCTACAACTACTACGAAGGAAAACCGGAATTCCGCGAATACATGGGCGACCCCGATACGCCGCTCAAAGCGGAACACATTAAGACAGCCATCTATATGATGTACGCTGCAGTGGTCCTCTTCGTAGTGGTGGAATCGGTGATGATATTCTTCCTCTGGTGACAGCCGCGGAGCGGCTGGGACACGGCCTGCGGCCGTGCACAGCGAACATGATTTGAAGGAGCGATAGCGACGCGCAAATCATAGTGAGTCGTTTCCCCTTTAGGGGTGAGGGTTGCTAGTGGCTGGTAGCTGGTGGCTTGTTTGTAGCAACTAAACAAGCTACTAGATACTAGCTACTAGCTCACTGAAGAATACCAGTCGGCGGGGCGGTGCTTCCCTGTATTCCCGTAGGGGCCTGCCGCTACGCGGCAGAGGGGCGTATGGCCCTGTGCTGTCGCACGGGCCAAGGGTTGCGTCGCTTCGCTCAAGGGGCAAAGGCCTTGGTGGGCGCCTTTTGAATAATTGAAGGCGCCAGTATGATAAAATCAGACAACCGCCCTGGCGGGTGGGGGATAGTGGCTGGTAGCTTGTAGCTGGTGGCTAGTGGGCTGGTGCCGGCTATCGGCTATCGGCCTTGGTGGGCGCCCTTTAAATAATGAAGGGCGCCAGTATAAATAAAACTATACAACCGCCCTTTCGGGCGAAGGGAAAACAAGCCAACCGCGCCTTTGGCGCGTGGAAAATGCGACACCCCCCTTTGTGCCTTACGGCACCACCTTCCCCCGCCTAAGCGGGTGGACTATGGATGCTTGCCAATGTGCCACATGACTCTGTGAGAAACCGTAGAGAGGCATATTCTCCCCCCTGAATAGGGTGGCAAGCGAACGTGATTTGTAGGGGAGCGGTAACGACCCGAAAATCACGTGAGACGCTTTCCCGTGGAGGGAGTCCCGCGCAGCGGGATAGGGGGTGGCCACGTCAGTGGCCAATTCCCGTCGACTGGTATTCTTTAGTGAGCTAGTGTACTAGTGATCTGGTGAACTAGTGGACTAGGGAAGCACTGATTAATTCATAGAGTCTGCTTTTATAAGAATTTTTATGCACTGCTTCGTCATGGGGCTCCTTAAATAGCTCGCTATTCGCGTCGGCTTATTCCTTGTATTGAACCAAAATGCAAGAATGAAATCCGATAACGACTGAATCAGCGCTCCCCTTGCGAAAATCCGCTATCATCCGTCGCCTGACGGCGCCACCTTCTTCCAGAGGAAGAAGGCTAACGCACTACCTCAGGCAGCACTGGTGACACAAGAGGGAAGAACGTAACGCTGACTTTATAATCATAGCCGCGTAGGCGGCTATCCACAACCCTCGGCCCGCAGGGCCGTCAGTCGAGTAGACGGAATCAGATTACTCTGTCCGCCCCTCACAGAACCG
>NZ_CALGPS010000034.1 GCF_937959425.1 uncultured Dialister sp. | reverse complement strand
GGCGCAGCCGGATAGGGGGTGGCCACGCCAGTGGCCAATTCAGCAGAATGCTTAGCAAAAATTAAGCAGCAGGAGGGCATTCCCGTAACGCTGACTATATAATCATTGCCGCGCAGCGGCAATCCACAACCCTCGCCCGCAAAGCGGGCGTCAAACCTTTGAACCCTTTGAACCTTCTGAACCCTCACGCCGCAGGCGTGTCCATGGCCCCTGTTTCTCTTGCACCTTTTCCCAAAATTCGCTAAAATATAGGTAGGAAAACAGCAGATTTCATAGCTTTCAAAGGAGGGGTTCTTATGCCGTCCAAATCGCTGAAAGTCAAGGATTTCATGACCAAGTATGTGTTTACTGTATCGCCTGATGTGACGGTGCACCGGCTGGTGGGGCTGTTTATTACCCATCCTGTGAGTGCCATTCCGGTGGTGGGGGATGATAATGAGCTCCTGGGCATCGTTTCGGAAGGGGATCTGCTTTACAAGAAGGTGACGCCGAAGATTCCTCAGTATGTGGATGTGCTTGGCGGAAATCTGTATTACTGCGGTTTCGGCCGGTATGAGAAGTCGTTCCGGAAGCTCCTGGCTACTACGGCGGCGGAGATCATGACGAAGGATGTGCGCTGTGTGACGCCGGAGACGGATATGGAGACGCTGACGAATCTTATGGTGGATGAGCATTTGAAGACGGTGCCGGTGGTGGAGAAGAGGAAGGTGGCTGATGCTGCTGAGCAGCCGCCGGCGCGGCTGGTGGGGATTATTACCCGCCATGATATTCTGGGCGCCATCGCGGCTACGGAGGCGGAGGAGCTTTTAAAAAATCGGGAGGAAGAGAAGTAGTATGAGGAAACTGCACCGGTGGGATATGCCGGTGCGGTTTTTTATTTGTGCCGGGCATAGTATAATAGGGGAAACGCTCCTTTCGGTTGATTTCATTTTTCCGGAGGAGAGGGAGGTATATGATGGGAAAGCGGCTGATCCGGTTTCTTAGTAAAATGCACAGGGGAGTCCTGATCTGCGGGGGCTTTGCGCTCTTTATGCTTCTGGGGGCTTTTCTTCTGATGCTGCCTTTTTCGCAGACCGGCAGGTCGGAGGTTTCTTTTGTGGATGCTCTTTTCATGTCGGTGAGCACGGTGAGTGTCACCGGTATGAGTATGTTTGATCTGCGCTATGATTTCACTGTTTTCGGACAGCTGGTGATTCTTTTCCTCATGCAGGTGGGGGGCCTGGGAATCATGACTATGATGGCCATGGTGAGTATTTATACGGGCCGCCGGATCCGTCTGCAGGAACGTCTTCTGATCCGGGACTCTTTCAATCTGAATACGCCGTCGGGCATGGTGATGCTGGTGCGGAAGATCATCGTCACCACTCTGGCGGTGGAGTTTACGTCGGGGACGCTTCTGGCTGTTTATCTCTATTTCAAGTACGGGGCCATCGGCATTTATCTGGGCTACTGGCATGCGGTGTCCGCTTTTACGAACTGCGGCATGGATATCATGGGCAGTGATGTAGGTTTTGCAGGCATGGCGGCAGACGGTTTTGTGAGTACGGTGATTGTGGTTACCATGTTCCTGGGGGGCGTGGGTTTCATCGCTCTGGATGATATTTTAAGAAATCACAGGTGGTGCAGGCTGTCTTTCAACAGCAAGTTCATTTTTACCATGGAGGCTGTCCTCATCCCTCTGGGGGTGGTGGTGTATTTCCTTCTGGAGGGAAGCAATCCGGAAACCATGGGCCACATGAGTACGCTGGAGAAGTGGCAGAGCGCTTTTTTCATGTCCGTGTCTTCCCGGCTGGCAGGGTTTGCGGTGTTTGATATCCACTCCATGATGAGTTCCACCGTCCTTTTTGTCATGATGTTCATGTTCGTAGGGGCGGCGCCTGTTTCCACCGGCGGCGGCATCAGGACCACAACCATGGGCCTTCTTCTTCTGTCTCTCTGGGCCTGGGTCCGGGGCAGGCGGGAGGTGGTGCTTTTCCACAAGCAGGTGGATGCGAAGTGTCTCACCAAGGCGTCCAATGTGTTCACCCTGGCCATGGTGCTCACGTTCCTGACGGCGTTCTGCGTGTTCGCCCTGGAGCCGAAGGATTTCGACTTTGAGGATGCCCTTTTTGAATCGGTGTCCGCCTTCAGCACCGTAGGCTTCAGCATGGGGCTGACGGGGGAATGGAATACGGCCTGCAAGATCGTGCTCATGATTGCCATGTACATCGGCCGTATCGGCGTGATGACCCTGGCCATCGCCTTTGCAGGCCATCATAACAGTTCTGTGAAGTATCCGAAGGAAAATGTGGTTATAGGTTAAATAAAGAGGTTCGTTATGGGTCAGAAATTACAGTTTTTCGTAGCCGGTCTGGGCCGGTTTGGTAAAAGTGTGGCTGTGACGCTGGAAAAGATGGGGTACGACGTCATGGCCATGGATATCGATGAAGATGTGGTGCAGGACCTGGCGGATACCCTGGGATATGTGGTGTGCGCCGACTGCTCGGACGAAAAGAACCTGGCCGCCATCGGCGCCGGCAATGCGGACGTGGCGGTGGTTTCGGTAGGAGAACTCTCCGCCAGCCTCATGACAACCCTGATATTGAAGGATATGGGGGTCAAGAAAATCGTGGTCAAGGCCCTGGACCCCCTCCATGGGAAAATGCTCCAGAAAATCGGGGCGGATAAAATCATCTACTCCGAAAAGGAAATGGGCGTCCGCGTGGCCCACAACCTTATTTCCCCGGGCATTGTGGACTATATCGAAATGGAAAACAACATTACCATCCTTTCCATCCACGTGCCGGAAGACTGGATCGGCAAGAGCATTCTCGACATCGACATCCGTAAGAAATATAACATCACCGTAGTGGCCATCAAGAGAAAAGGGGAAATGTACGTCAACCCCCATCCGGATATGCAGCTCGCCTCCGATGATATGCTCATCATTCTGGGGGACTCGGAAAGCGTAAAGCGGGTCACCGCCAGCCTGGAGCAGTAAGCTTTACGGACACGCCTTCGGCGTGAGGGGGATAGTGGCTGGTGGCGCCTGACTGCGCGGTCGGGGCCGGGGAGCGCCTGACGGCGCAGTGACTAGTGACTAGTGGCTAGTGGCTGATTCCTAGATACAAGCTACCAGCTACAAGCTACTAATCCCCCGCCTCCCACTCGTCATCCTGAGCGGAGCGAAGGATCTCGGTAAGAATAGTAAGTGAGACAGTTGGCATTAAATACCAGTCGGCGGGGCGGCTGTATTCCCGAAGCGGCTGGGATCGAAGATCGGGATCGAGGATCGGGGGCCGCCTGCGGCGGC
>NZ_CALGPS010000033.1 GCF_937959425.1 uncultured Dialister sp. | reverse complement strand
GAGATGAGACATAAATGCTGCAAGCCATTTCGGCGCTGCCCCCTTTGGTGCCTGCGGCACCACCTTCCCCCCGCAGGCGGGGGGACAACAAAGCTCCGCGAAGCAGTTCTTTCAAATGTGGCGCTAAGTTGAGCACGGGTTATTCTGCCCCCTGAATAGGGGGAAGTCCGGCGCAGCCGGATAGGGGGTGGCCGACGAAGTCGGCCAATTCGGCAGAATGGAACATGGGGAGATGAGACATAAATGCTGCAAGCCATTTCGGCGCTCCCCCCTTTGGTGCCTGACGGCACCACCTTTCCCCCGCTAAAGCGGGGGCACTATGGACGCTGGGCAGTGTACCACATATGATATAGCGGGAAAGCGTAGAGAGGCCTATTCTGCCCCCTGAATAGGGGTGGCAAGGGAACTGGATTCGTAGGGGAGCGATAGCGACCTGAGAATCCAGTGACACGCTTCCCTTTGGGGAAGTCCGGCGCAGCCGGATATGGGGGCCGACGAAGTCGGCCAATTCGGCGGAATGGTAAGAATAGGAATGAAGACAAAGAAAAGGCCGCCTTTCACGGTCAGCCAGATAAAAGGAAGGCGCCTTTATGGGCAGGCTGGGCGCCAACTTTGGCTGACTTGCACATCCTATGCAGGATGTGCACAGTCACGTCCACGGTGGAGTGTCATTCCGGCGCGTTCCCCCGTACACCCTTTGCCGCTTTGCGGCCTTCACCCATAGGGAAGCGTGTCACGGGATTCTCGGTCGCCTTAGGCTCCCTACAGCACGGCTATCACCGACTCACTGGATTCTCAGGTCGCTCACGCTCCCCTACGAATTCAGTTCGCTGGTGTGACTCCCGTTCCCTTGCCACCTCAAGGGGAAACAAGGGATTGGGACGGGGGAGCTATTGAATCATGCTCTTCTTATAACATTTCGGCGCTTCCCCTTTTGGTGATGGCGGTACCGGAAGGATTGCATTTTCTTCGCGTTGCAGGCGCGGTTGTATGGTTTAATAAAAAGAGGGGCGCCCACTAATTCTAGGGTGCCACATCCATTTACAATTCACCATTTACCATTTATCCTGGGCGCCCGCTACTGCCGCGAAGCGGCATATAAAATTCATTGCCCGCAGGGCAATCCACAACCCTCTGAATCCTCCGAACCCTGCCACGCGTGGCCCCAAAGGGTCCCTTATCTTTTTTATTCTTCCGGCAGCAGAAAGTCCAGCAGGTTCCTGTGAATGATACCCTGCTGGGAGAGATCCATGGTGTCCATGGTGATGAGGTACTTGGGGTAGTTATCATTCACTTTCAGGAGAGGGGTGATTTCTCTTTTTAGTACGTTTTCATCCAAAGCGCTCAGGGATACCTGAATATATTTCTTCTCCAACGCTTTGGTGATGATGAAATCGATTTCCAGGGTATCCAGCCGCCCGGTGGAAACTTCCCAGCCTCTCCGCTTCAGTTCCAGGAAAACGATGTTTTCGATGACATGGCCCAGGTTGCCGGTGCGGTACCCAATCAGGCGGTTTCTGAGTCCCATATCGGCGGCGTAGTATTTCCCATTGGTGGTGAGGCGCTGTTTTCTGCGGATATCATATCGTTCACATTGGTACAGTACGAAGGCATTCACCATCTGCTGGAGGTAGCTGTCAATGGTGTCGGAAGATACGGAAGAGCCCTGGGACTTCAGGGTTCGGGCGATGGAGCTGGCGGAAAGTGGATTTCCTATATTTTCCATGACGAATTTAGCGACCTTCAGGAAGACCCCTTCGTTTCGTATCTTACCCCGGAGGATGATGTCTCTGGCGAAGATGGAATCGAAAAGGCCGCTGTTGATGCTTTCGATGATTTCTTCATTACTGGAAAGGGCGGCGGCAGGGAAAGAGCCGATGCGTAGGTATTCGTTAAAAGCCTTGTCCTTCATCTGCAGGGGATATTCTTTGAAAGTCATGAATTCGGAAAAGCTTAGGGGGTATACTTTGATTTCTATGTATCGGCCGGTGATATAGGTCACATATTCGCCGGAAAAAAGGCGGGAGTTGGAGCCGGTGACGTAAATGTCCAAAGGCAGGGAGGCACGAAGCTCATTCACCGTTTTTGCCCAGGCAGTGAGCTCCTGTACTTCATCCATGAGGAGATAGTAAGGTCCCTGGCCCGTGACCCGTTCTTTGACATACCGCTGGAGAGCGCCGCTGTCCTCCAGAGGCAGACTGTCGATCTTTTCATAGCTGATTTCGATGATGTGGTCAGAAGGAACCTGATTGTTTAAAAGGTAGTCCTTGAACATGCGGAGCAGGGTGGATTTTCCGCAGCGCCGTATGCCGGTGATGATTTTGATGAAATCGCCGCCTCGGGCTTGAATCATTTTGCGTAGATAAAAGGGACGTGGAATCATGGGAACCTCCTTCATTGTCACTTTTTCTCCTAGTATACAGGGAATTTTTCTGAAAATCAAAAAAATTCCGATTAGTAATCGGAATTTTTGAGAAATATAGGATTTTTCAGGATATGGAAGGGAAAATTAGGGGGAGGCACAAACCCTTACGTCCCCTTCTAAGTGAAGAGGGACGACTATGTGCCTTAAACTTGCCTCCCCCTGCCTGCAGGGGGAGGGGGACCACGATAGTGGTGGAAGGGGTTGGTACATGGAGAGATGAGACATAAATGCTGCAAGCCCTCTCGGCGGTTCCCCCTTTGGTGCCTGCGGCACCACCTTTCCCCAAAGGGAAGCATGTCACTGGATTTTCGGGTCGCTGTGCTCCCCTACAAATCCAGTTCCTTTGCCACCCCGCAAGCGGGGGCACAACAACCCGCTTTAAACCTAGTGCAGCTTATGGGGGAGATAGGTAAGCACAGAGCAAATCTTCCCCTCCGGGGAAGAAGCCGTAGGCAGAAGGGGGGCATTTCCATCGGACCGAAGGCCCGGTTGGCTTGTTTTCCTTCGCGTTGCAGGCGCGGTTATATGGCTTTATAAAAAATAGGCGCCCTTTTATTTTAAAGGCGCCCACCACTGCCGCGAAGCGGCATATAAATTTCATTGCCCGCAGGGCAATCCACAACCCTCGGCCGCAGGGCGGACGTCAAACTTAAGAACCTTAAGAACCTTCGGGGCCGAAGGCCCTGTCAACCTTTCCCCTCAGGTAGCCAGTTTCCTTTCTCCTCTTTTCACGGCGAATCGTTTCAAGGGCTGGCCGGTCTGTTTCATGAGGGCCTCCACGGAAGGAAGGCCTGTTTCCTCCAGGGCTTTCCGGACGATGTATTCGCAGGCTCTGGCGTCGTCCAGTGCCTGGTGGTGGTTGAAGGAAAAGCCCAGGTTTTCTGCCACGGTGTTCAGTTTGTGGTTTTCCATGTCTTTCCACAGTTTCTGGGAGAGGATGACGGTGTCTCCGTAGAGGAAGTGGATGTCCGGCAGGTGGTAGGTGTCCAGGGCGGAGGCGAGGACGCCCATGTCGAAGCGGGCGTTGTGGGCAAAGACGATGGTGCCTTCCAGCCGTTTGGCGATTTCGTCCCAGAAGAAGGGAAATGGTTCTTCGCCTGCCACGTCTTCGGGGCGGATGCCGTTGACTTTCATGCAGCCTGCGTCAAATTTCAGGGTAAGCGGTCGGATGAGGTGGTACCACTGGTCGATGACCTTACTTCCGTCGCTTACGACGATGCCCAGGGAGCAGGCGTTGGCGGGGCCCCAGTAGGCGGTTTCAAAATCGATGGCCGCGTATTTCATAGGTTCTCCTTCAGATGGAAGCGGTGAATTCATGGGTATCTGCTTCAAGCCAGCCTACTTCTACGGAGCGGTCGAAGGCGGATTTCATACGGCGGGCCAGTTCGTTTCTGGCGGCAGCCACTTTTTTGCGGTTTGGCGCAAAGCCGGTGATGAGGATGAGGATGTTTTCGGAGTTTTCATCCACTTTAGCGGCGCTGCCGTCTTCGCAGTACCAGTGGTGGACGGCGGTTTCATCTCCCAGGGATACCACCCATTCGCCGTCTTTCTGATGGACGGTAAGAGGCGTCTTCCTGTCGCCCATGTCGAAGGCGTGGATGTCTACGTGGAATTTGAGCATGCCGCCCCGTACCATGTCCATGACAGGGTTCATGCGGGGGAGGACGTCGGAGCCTGCCAGTTCGTCAAGGCTGGCGGCTTTGGGCTGGGAGAGGATTTCGTAGTCTCCTTCTGCTTTGGCTTCTTCTTCCTCTTCTATGCCCAGTTCTTTTTTGTATTCTTTAAAGAGGGCGGAAATGGCAGTGGTGCCTTTCATGCCAAGGTGGGCAAGGGCGTCATCGTAGCGCTTGATTTCTCCGTCCGCCATGGCGGGGTTCATCTTGAGGAGCAGGTTGGTTTCGGTGCAGCAGCGGCGCCGGAAGGCTTCGGCTTCCAGGTTCACGCCCTGGTTGTCGATGGCCCGGATGGCCAGGATGCCTACGCAGAGTCCGGGAATGGTATCAAATAAGGTATGGTCGTAAGTTACTTTCATTTTGTAAAACCTCCGTTTCGTACAGGATTATTATATCATATGTCCGCTATCGGCTGACCGCTGACAGCTTACCGCCGGATGTCTCTGGCGCTCTCTTGCGGCATGCAGGGAAAGGGGGACTGGTGGGCTGGTGAGCTGGTGAGCTGGTGAACTAGTGAGCTAGTGGGAGAGTGGGAGAGTGGGAGAGGGGGACAGTGGGACAGCCGGCTATCGGCTGTCGGCTATCGGCTTCTGGCTTCCGGCTTACAGCTTCCGGCTTTCGGCTCACTGTTTTTCGGATGGCGGACAGCGGACAGCAGATAGCCGTCTGCCGCGCTCTGCTGACTGAAGGTGAAAGGGGGGATGTGAGATGACGGACAGCGGATGGCCGCACGTCATATATATGTATAATAAAGGGCTTGGATTTCCTCTCTGATGGGCGTGATTTTCCCTTTGGAACAGGTGATTTGAAAAATTTTATCAAAATTTCATGTAAGAAGGTACACGCCAGGATACGTGTTTATGTTAAAATAAGGGACGCCTAATACGGCTCACGCCTGTATTTATCGGGCACAGGAGATTTATCAAGAAAATTATTAAATTTTGATGAAACACTTGCATTCGACCTTGGAAAATAGTATGATTTAAAGGCTGAACGTTTGCGGGCTTTCGTACGAGGGCGAAGGCGCAGATGAGTCAGTCGAAAACTATGAAGTGGAAGGTGGCCTGCAGTGCAGGGGAATTTCCACGGAGCAGTTCATTCAGGAAATGAACGTAGGAGGTTTATCTAATGTCGAAACAGGAAAAAATCAGAATTCGGCTGAAAGGCTATGATCACAAAGCTGTTGATCAGAGCGCAGCGAAGATCGCGGAAACCGCTAAGAGAACAGGTTCCCGTGTCTCCGGTCCGATTCCGCTCCCCACGGAACGGAACGTGTATACCATTCTCCGTTCTCCGCATGTCAACAAGGACAGCCGTGAACAGTTTGAAATGCGTATCCACAAGAGACTTATTGACATCCTCGATCCGTCCAAGAAGACCGCGGATGCGCTGATGAGACTGGAACTGCCAGCCGGCGTCAGCATTGATATTAAACTGTAAGGAGGTGCAAAGATGTCTAAGGCTATTTTGGGAACAAAGTTAGGAATGTCCCAGGTGTTCGCTGAAAACGGCGACCTGGTTCCGGTAAGTGTTATTGAAGTTCTGCCAAACGTTGTAGCAGCTGTTAAAACCGTTGAAAGCGATGGATACAATGCTGTTCAGCTCGGTTATGGCGCTGTCAAAGAAAAACATTTGACAAAACCTGTAAAAGGTCAGTTTGAAAAGGCTGGTATTGAACCGGTTAAATATCTGCGTGAATACAGACTCGCTGAAAAGCCGTCTTACACAGTAGGCCAAACTCTGGCTGCTGATATCTTCGCAGAAGGCGAAATCGTAGACGTAATCGGCACCAGCCGCGGCAAAGGTTTCGCCGGCACCATTAAACGTTGGAACCATCAGCGCGGCCCTGAAAGCCACGGTTCCAAGAACCATCGTCAGACCGCTTCCCTCGGCGCTCGTATGTCCGGCGGCGGCGGAAAGGTATTCAAAGGCAAGAAGATGCCGGGACAGCTGGGCGGCGAAAGAGTCACTGTTCAGCATCTTCAGGTAGTAAGAGTTGATACTGCCCGTAATCTGATGCTTGTGAAAGGCGGGATCCCCGGCGCTAAGGGAAGCCTCGTCATGGTACAGGAAACTGTAAAGCCTGTAAAATAATATTGTCTGGAACAACAGAAAATTGTTCTGATTAAGGGAGGAACATCTCAATGCCGAAAGTAAAGCTGTATAATGTAGCCGGCCAGGAAACCGGTGAAATAGAGCTGAATGACAGCGTCTTTGGCGTAGACTATAACGAAGCTGTTATTCACCAGGCAGTGGTTCGCCAGATGGCTAATGAACGCCTCGGCACCCACGCCACAAAGACCAGAGGCCTTGTCCGCGGCGGCGGCAAGAAGCCCTGGAAGCAGAAGGGCACCGGTCGTGCCAGAGTCGGATCCATCCGCTCCCCACTGTGGGTTGGCGGCGGCACCGTATTCGGACCGACCCCCAGAAGCCATGCAAAGGCTATGCCGAGAAAGGCTCGCCAGCTGGCTGTTAAATCCGCTCTTTCCGAAAAGCTCCGTGCTAATGAACTGGTAGTCATCGATGCTATCCATTTCGATGCACCGAAGACCAAGGAAGTTGTTAAGATGCTGTCTGCATTCAACGCAGGCAAGGCTCTCATCGTTGACGGCGGCGATGCAGCTGAAAACACCGTTCTGTCCGCAAGAAACATTCCTGATGTAAAGGCTTATGCTCCCAGCGGAATCAACATCTATGATATTGTAAATTATGACAAGCTGTTCCTCACCCAGGAAGCTGTTAAGAAGATTGAGGAGGTACTGGCATAATGGAAGCACGTGACATCCTCATTAAACCGATTATCACGGAAAAAACCACCGCTCTCATGGAAGAACGGAAGTACACTTTCCGTGTGCCGCTGGCTGCTACCAAGGTGGAAATCCGCCAGGCAGTGGAACAGATTTTCAAAGTCAAAGTTCAGGCTGTGAACACCATGCGTTATGAAGGCAAGATGAAGCGTCTGGGCCGTACCCAGGGTCGTCGCAGTGATTGGAAGAAAGCAATTGTTACACTCAAACCGGGCGAAACAATTGAGCTCTTCGAAGCGTAAGGAGGAGTTAATCAATGGCTTATAAATCTTTTAAACCGTACACTCCCGGACGCCGTCAGATGACCGTTTCCACTTTTGATGAAATCACAACAGATAAACCGGAAAAATCTCTTCTGGCTCCTGTTCATAATCATGGCGGTCGCAATGGCTCCGGCAAAATGACAGTTCGCCATCAGGGCGGCGGTCATAAACGTCAGTACAGAATCATCGATTTCAAGAGAAACAAGGATAACATCCCGGCAACGGTTGCTACCATCGAATACGATCCGAACCGTACCTGCCGCATTGCTCTGGTCAAGTACGCTGATGGAGAAAAGCGCTACATCCTGGCTCCTAAAGGACTGAAGGTTGGCGATGTAATCACCAGCGGCCCGGAATCCGATATTAAAGTAGGCAACTGCCTGCCTTTCACCAATATTCCTCTTGGTACCATCGTTCATAACGTGGAACTGAAGATCGGCAAGGGCGGCCAGATGGTCCGTTCCGCCGGCGCAAGCGCTCAGCTGATGGCTAAGGAAGGGGATTACGCACTGCTCCGTCTGCCTTCCGGCGAACTGCGCAGAGTACATATCCGCTGCCGCGCTACCATCGGTGTGGTTGGCAACGATGACCATGAAAACATCACCCTGGGCAAAGCAGGAAGAAACCGCTGGCTCGGCGTTCGTCCGGCTACCCGCGGCGTTGTAATGAACCCGAATGACCATCCGCATGGCGGCGGCGAAGGTAAAGCTCCTGTCGGACGTAAGCGTCCTGTTACTCCGTGGGGCAAGCCTGCTTACGGCGTGAAGACCCGCGACAACAGAAAAGCGTCTACCAAACTGATTGTTAAGAGACGCAAGTAAGATAAGGAGGAGTAAAAGTGTCCAGATCTGTAAAAAAAGGCCCGTTCGTCGCTTTCTCTCTGGTAAAGAAGATTGACGCGCTGAACGCAGCTAACGATAAGAAAATTGTTAAAACCTGGTCCCGTGCTTCTACTATCCTTCCGAGCTTCGTAGGTCACACCATTGCGATTCACGACGGAAGAAAGCATGTACCGGTTTACATCACTGAAGATATGGTTGGCCATAAGCTTGGTGAATTCGCTCCGACCCGTACTTTCAAGGGCCACAACAAGAGCGATAAGGCCGCCGCAGGTAAATAACAGGGAGGAATAAAATGGAAGTTCAGGCAATTTCAAGAAATGTCCGCATTTCTCCCCGCAAGGTCCGCATCGTAGCTAACCTTGTCCGCGGCAAGAAAGCGGGAGAAGCTATCTCCATTCTGCGCAATACCCACAAGGCTGCATCCATCGTGGTTGAAAAGACCCTCCGGAGCGCCATGGCTAATGCAGAAAACAACAACGACATGAATATTGATAATCTCTACATCTCCACCATTTATGTAGATGCAGGCCCGATCATGAAGCGTGTACATCCACGTTCTCGTGGACAGGCTTTCGGGATTATGAAACGTACCAGCACACTGACGGTAAAAGTTTCTGAAAAAGAGTAATCGAAGGAGGGAAACGTTTTGGGTCAGAAAGTAAATCCGCATGGAATGCGTGTAGGCGTGATCGATGACTGGGATTCCAAATGGTTTGCAGAAAAAGATTATGCTGCACTGCTTGTGGAAGATGCCAAAATCCGCCAGTTTTTAAAGAAGCACCTGTTCGTAGCAGGCATTTCCAAGATTGGCATTAAACGTGTAGGCAATCGTGTAAAGCTTGCCATTTATACCGCTAAGCCGGGCATGGTTATCGGCCGCGGCGGCACAGGCATTGAGGATATCAAGAAAGCCCTGGCTGCTGTAACTGATAAAGAAGTGGATATTGATATTCTTGAAATCAAATCCACCGACATGAGCGCTATCCTGGTTGGTGAAAACATTGCTTCCCAGCTGGAAAGACGTATCGGCTTCCGCCGTGCTGTTAAACAGGCTGTAGGCAGAACCATGCGCGCAGGCGCTAAAGGTATCAAGGTAACCGTTTCCGGTCGTCTCGGCGGCGCTGAAATCGCCCGCAGCGAAAGCTACCGTGAAGGTTCCATTCCCCTTCAGACTCTCCGTGCCAACATTGACTACGGTGTAACCGCAGCTCACACCACCTATGGTGCTATCGGCGTTAAAGTCTGGATTTATAAAGGCGAACTCGCTCCCGGCCAGGTTGTGGATGAAAACGAAAACGTCCGCACCAACAAGGACAGAGGCAACCGTCATGATGGCAACAGAAGAGGCGGCCGCCGCGGTGATCGCAGAGAACGCAGACCGAAAAACTCTGAAAGGAGTGATTCCTGATGTTAATTCCAAAGCGTACAAAATATCGTAAACAGTTCCGCGGCCGTATGAAAGGCAAGGAACATCGTGGAAACACCGTAACCTACGGTGAATATGGCCTGGTTGCCACGGAACCATCCTGGATTACCAGCCGCCAGATCGAAGCAGCCCGTATTGCTATGACCCGTTATACCAAGCGCGGCGGCAAGGTCTGGATTAAGATTTTCCCGGACAAACCGGTTTCCGCTAAACCGATCGGCACCCGTCAGGGCTCCGGTAAAGGTGCTGTAGAATACTGGGTAGCAGTAGTGAGACCCGGCCGTGTTATGTTCGAAATGGGCGGCATCCCCATGGAAGCTGCAAAGGAAGCTATGCGCCTTGCAGGTCACAAGCTGCCGATCAAGACAAAGTTTGTAGTTAAAGGACAAGAAGTGGCAGGTGAATAAAATGAAGGTCAATGAAATTCGTAACCTGAGCACTGCCGAATTAGATGAAAAGGTTGCCGGCTTAAAGGAAGAACTGTTTAACCTCCGTTTTCAGCTCGCTACAGGACAGCTTGAAAATCCGATGCGTATTCGCGAAGTAAAGAAGACCATCGCAAGAATCAAGACTGTTCAGCGTGAAGAAGAATTGAAGGCTGCCAAGAAGGCATGACGGTTAATCCAAAGGAGGATCTCAACGTGGCAGAAGAAAGAAAGTTGCGCAAGGTGCGCCAGGGAATTGTTGTCAGCGATAAGATGGATAAAACCGTCGTTGTTGCTGTAGAACGCAAAGTTCCCCACAAGCTGTACAAAAAATCTATTAATACCACAACCAAGTTCAAAGCGCATGACGAAAACAACGAATGCCGTGTCGGTGATACGGTACGCATCGTCGAAACTCGCCCGCTGTCTCGCGACAAGCGTTGGAGAGTTGAGAAAATCGTTGCCCGTCAGAACTGATATAGAAAGATAATTATAGGAGGATAGGCACGATGATTCAGCAAGAAAGCAGACTCAACGTTGCAGATAATACCGGTGCTAAGAACGTCCTGGTTATTAAAGTTCTGGGTGGTTCCTTCCGTAAGAGCGGCAATATCGGTGATATTGTGGTTTGCACGGTCAAAGATGCAACCCCCGGCGGCGTTGTTAAGAAGGGCCAGGTAGTCAAGGCTGTCGTAGTCCGCAGCGTAAACGGCGTAAGCCGCAGCGACGGATCCCACATCCGCTTTGATGAAAACGCAGTTGTTATTATTAAAGACGACAAGAGCCCGGTAGGAACACGTATTTTTGGACCGGTAGCAAGAGAACTCCGTGAAAGAGATTTCATGAAGATCATTTCCCTGGCTCCGGAAGTGCTCTAATAGGGAGGCAAATGATGAGTCAGAAACTGCATGTAAAGACCGGAGACACAGTTGTCGTTATTTCCGGCAAAGATAAAGGCAAGCAGGGCAAAATCAAAGCCGCTATGCCGAAAGAAGGCCGTGTAGTCGTTGAAGGCGTCAACATGGTTAAGAAACACATGAAACCGAACCAGGCTAACCCAAAGGGCGGCATCATCGAGAAGGAAGCTCCGATTTATGCGTCCAAGGTCATGATCCTGGATCCGGAATCCAAGAAACCGACCCGCGTAAAGAAAGTCCAGCAGAAGGACGGCTCTTATGTAAGAGCAGCTGTTAAGAGCGGCGCTATTATTGACAAGGCTTAAGCGGGAAGGAGGATAACAAGTGTCCAGATTAAACGATTTGTACAAGGCGCAGATTAAAAACACCATGCGCGAAAAGTTCGGCTACAAGAATGACATGGAAATCCCGAAGCTGGATAAGATTGTCATCAACATCGGTGTAGGCGAAGCTACTGAAAACTCTAAAGCAGTTGATGCAGCAGCATCTGATCTCGCAGCTATCACCGGCCAGCAGCCGATGATCTGCAAGGCTCATAAATCCCTGGCTGCATGGCACATCCGTGAAGGAATGCCCCTGGGCTGCAAAGTCACCCTCCGCGGCGACAGAATGTATGAATTCCTCGACCGTCTCATCAACATCGCTCTTCCGCGCGTACGCGATTTCCGCGGTATCAGCGACCAGAGCTTCGACGGCCGCGGCAACTATGCATTCGGCGTGAAGGAACAGCTGATTTTCCCGGAAGTTGATTATGAAAAAATCGACCGTATCCGCGGCATGGATATCATTGTAGTAACTACGGCTAAGACTGATGAAGAAGCCCGCGAGCTCCTGCGCCAGTTCGGCATGCCGTTCAAGAAATAATCGGAGGACAATATGGCAAAGAAGTCTATGTTGGAACGCGAGAAGAAAAGAGAACTCGCTGTTCAGAAATATGCAGCCAAACGTCAGGCCCTGAAGGAAGCAGGCGACTGGGAAGCTCTTTCCAAACTGCCCCGCAACGCTTCTCCGACACGTCTGCATAACCGTTGCAAACTGACAGGCCGTCCCCACGGCTATATGCGTAAATTCGGAATTTGCCGTAACCAGTTCCGTGATCTGGCTTACAATGGCGAAATTCCGGGAATTAGAAAAGCCAGCTGGTAATTCGGGAGGAGGATTAAATAATGGTAACAACCGATCCAATTGCGGATATGCTTACCCGTATTCGTAATGCGAACGATGCATATCATGATAAGGTAGATATGCCTGCTTCTAAAATTAAGGCAGCTGTGCTTACGATTTTAAAAGATGAAGGCTTTATCAAAAACGTAGAACAGATCGAAGTCGAAGGCCACCAGGTTCTCCGCGTTTCCCTGAAATACGGCGCTAACCGTGAAAAGGTCATCAAAGGTCTGAAGAGAATTTCCAAACCGGGCCTGAGAGTGTATGCAGGCAAAGAAGAACTGCCGAAGGTTCTCGGTGGTCTCGGTATTGCAGTTATTTCCACATCCAAGGGCATCATGACTGACAAGGCAGCTCGCAGAGAAGGCCTTGGCGGCGAAGTTCTTGCGTTTGTCTGGTAATCCGTTGGAGGTATAGAATGTCAAGAATTGGCAAGAAACCTATTGCGGTCCCGGCTGGTGTGGAAGTCAAGATTGACGGCCATACAGTAACAGTTAAGGGCCCGAAGGGAACACTGTCCCGTACACTGAATGAAGAAATGGACATCAAACTGGAAAACAATGAAATCCTGGTTTCCCGTCCAAATGATGAAATCAAAAACCGTTCCCTGCACGGACTGACCCGTACCCTGATCAACAACATGGTTGTTGGCGTAACCCAGGGCTATGAAAAGAAACTGGAAATCCAGGGCGTCGGCTACAATGCACAGATGCAGGGCAAAAACCTGAAGCTGGCTCTCGGATTCTCCCATCCGGTTATCATCAACCCGCCGGAAGGTATTACAATCACCACTCCGTCTTCCGTTGTGATCCTCGTATCCGGCGCTGATAAGGAAAAGGTTGGCCAGGTAGCAGCTGAAATCCGTGCCTGGAGAGAACCGGAACCTTACAAAGGCAAGGGTATCCGTTATTCCGGTGAATACGTACGCCGTAAGGCTGGTAAGACCGGCGCAACAAAGTAAGACAGGAGGTAGAAAAATATGCGTAAAAATGCAAGCAGAAATGCGGTTATCCGCCGTCATCTGCGTCTTCGTAAGAAAATCTCCGGTACTGCTGCCTGCCCGCGTCTCAATGTATTCAGATCCCTGGCTAACATTTACGCACAGGTCATTGATGATGAAGCTGGCGTAACCCTGGTATCGGCTAATACCTTAGATAAAGAAATCAAGGCTCAGTTCCCCTATGGCGGAAACGCTGAAGCAGCTAAGGCTGTAGGCGCTCTCGTTGCCAAGAGAGCTCTGGAAAAGGGCATTGAAACTGTAGTATTCGATCGCGGCGGCTATATCTATCATGGCAGAGTGCAGGCTCTGGCTGAAGGTGCCCGCGAAGCCGGCTTGAAATTTTAAAAAGGAGAAAGCACATGCCAAGATTTGAAAAACAGGAATCCGACTTACAGGAAAACGTCGTTTTCATCAACCGCGTTGCTAAAGTCGTTAAAGGCGGCCGTCGTTTTTCCTTTGCTGCAGTTGTAGTAGTCGGTGATGGCAAAGGCAAGGTAGGCGCAGGCCTGGGCAAGGCAGCTGAAGTTCCTGAAGCTATCCGCAAGGGCGTTGAAGACGCTAAGAAAAATATGATTACCGTGGCTCTGAAAAACGGAACCATTCCTCATCCCATGCTGGGCATCTACGGTGCCGGCAAGGTCATTATGAAACCTGCTGCCGAAGGTACCGGTATCAAAGCCGGCGGCCCGGTTCGTGCCGTACTGGCTCTGGCAGGCATCCGTAACATTCTGACCAAATCCCTCGGTTCTTCTAACCCCATCAACATGGTTAGAGCTACCATGGACGGTCTCTCCAAGCTTGAAAATGCAGAAACTGTTGCAGCACTCCGCGGAAAGAGCCTGGACGAAATTTACAACTAAGGGGGCCCCTCATGAAAGTTATTATTACACTGAAAAAAAGCGTGATTGGCTCCAGACCGGAACATATCGCTACTATTAAGGCACTTGGCCTTCACAAGACCAATTCCTCTGTAGAAAAAGAACTTACCCCCCAGATTAAAGGCATGATTCATCATGTTCAGCATCTGGTTGAATGCAAAGAAGCAGAATAATAAGAAGGAGGTGCACTGATGAAACTGCATGAACTGAAACCGGCTGAAGGCTCCACAAGAGTACGTCGTCGCGTAGGCAGAGGCCTCGGCAGCGGCATGGGCAAACAGGCTACCCGCGGTGCGAAAGGCCAGAACGCCAGAACCGGCGGCGGTGTCCGTCCTGGATTTGAAGGCGGCCAGATGCCTCTGTACCGTCGTCTTCCAAAGCGCGGTTTTAAAAATGTATTAGCTAAAGAATACGCTGAAATCAATGTGGAACAGCTGAATCGTTTCGATGCCAACGCTGTCGTTGATCCGGCAGCCCTCGTTGAAGCAGGTGTTCTGAAGAACGTTCTCGATGGTGTACGTGTACTGGGAAACGGTGAACTGTCCAAGGCTCTGACCGTAAGAGCTCAGGGCTTCACCAAGACCGCTCAGCAGAAAATCGAAGCAGCAGGTGGAAAAGTAGAGGTGATCTGATATGGGATCTACTTTAGCAAACTTTTTTGCAAATAAAGAACTCAAAGATCGCATTCTTTTCACTTTCCTGATGTTTGTCATCTTCCGTCTCGGGGTTCATATCCCCGTGCCGGGGGTTGATTCATCGGTGATTGAGAGCCTTTTCACATCGGGCAACCTCTTCGGGTTCCTGGACCTCTTCGCCGGCGGGGCACTCAGCAAGTTCTCCATCTTCGCCATGAGTATTACCCCCTACATCAACTCATCCATCATTATGCAGCTCCTTACCGCTGTCATCCCCACCCTGGAAGAATGGAGAAAAGACGGCGCAGAAGGATACAAGAAAATCCAGAAAGTAACAAGATACTTCACCATTTTCCTGGCAGCTGTGCAGGCATTCGGCATGACCTATGCCCTGCGTATCAACAATGCCCTTGTTGATAACAGCTGGCTGTATTTCTTTTTTGTTATCGTTGTCCTCACGGCCGGCACCTGCCTCCTCATGTGGATCGGCGATAAGATTACGGAACATGGTATCGGCAACGGTATTTCCCTTATCATCTTCTGCGGTATCGTAGCCCGCTTCCCTCAGGCTATTTCCACCGTGGTGGATTACCTCAAAGTCGGCACCATCTCTCCCTTCCAGCTTCTTCTGTTCCTGGTCATTGCCCTTGCCATGATTCTCATGGTTATCGAAGTGAATGAAGGACAGAGAAGAATTCCTATCCAGTATGCCAAGCGTGTGATCGGACGCAGAATGTATGGCGGCCATTCCACCTACCTGCCTCTCAAGGTTAACCAGGCCGGTGTTATCCCCATCATCTTCGCATCCTCCATTCTCATGCTCCCCATTACCCTGGCACAGTTCATCCATGTGAGCTGGGTACAGGCAGTAGGCAATTTCTTTGGATGGGGCACCTGGCCAAATACCATCTGCTACGGTTTCCTCATTTTTATCTTCACCTATTTCTATACCGCCATTTCTGTGAACATCAAGGATCTGGCAGATAATATGAAGAAATACGGCGGCTTCATCCCCGGCATCCGCCCCGGACAGCCTACCATGATGTATGTAGACAAGGTATTGTCCAGAATCACTCTGACCGGCGCCGTTTTCCTGGCATTCATTGCAATCCTTCCGAACTTCATCGGAAACATCACCGGCATCCAGGGCGTGTACTTCGGTGGTACATCCCTCCTCATTATCGTCGGCGTTGCACTGGACACCATGAGACAGGCACAGTCTTATATGGTTACAAGAAACTATCAGGGCTTTATTAAATAAGGCTTTTGTACAATAAGGAGCAGGATATGTATATCTTATTAATGGGACCTCCCGGCGCCGGCAAAGGCACCCAGGCAGAAAAGCTCATTCGTGATTACGGCATCCCCCAGATTGCAACCGGCGACATGTTCCGTGCGGCTGTGAAATCGGGAACTGCTCTCGGCAAGGAAGCTAAAAGCTATATGGACAAGGGAGCCCTTGTTCCGGATAGTGTAACTGTGGGCATCGTAAAGGAAAGACTGGCCCAGGACGACTGCAAAAAGGGATGGATCCTCGACGGATTCCCCCGCACCACCGCCCAGGCCTCTGCCCTGGATGCCATTCTGCATGAACTGGGCATCCAGCTTACTGCTGTCATCGGCATCAAGGCCAACCGTGATGACATCATCAAGAGAGTAAGCGGAAGACTGGTATGCAAGAAATGCGGAGCTTCCTTCCACAAAGAATTCCGTCCCCCGAAGCAGGCAGGCATCTGCGACAACTGCGGCGGTGAACTGTACCAGCGGGCTGATGATAATGAAAAGACCATCTCCCAGCGGCTTGACGTTTACGAAACGTCCACCAAGCCCCTCATTGACTACTACAAAGTCAGCGGCCGGTACTATGAAATCGACGGAGATCAGTCCATGGACAAGGTGTATGCTGATATCCAGGACGCTTTAAAGAAGGCTTCTAAATGATTATCATCCATACACCGGAAGAAATAGAGAAAATCGCCGCAGCCAGCCGTCTGACTGCGGAAACCCTCTCTATGCTGGAAAAAGCAGTGAAGCCGGGCATGAGCACTCTTGACCTCGACCACCTGGCAGAAAAATTTATCAGAGACAGAGGCGGCATTCCCGCCGAGAAGGGATACGAAGGCTATCCCGGCTCCATCTGTGCATCTGTAAATGACACTGTTGTCCACGGAATTCCTTCAGCAAGAAAAATTTTAAAAAAAGGTGATATCATTTCTATCGATCTTGTGGTAGAATTAAATGGTTACATGGGTGATTCCTGTATCACCGTACCGGTAGGCCATACCAACAAGAAGAATATGCAGCTGATCAAAGCTACGGAAGGCGCACTTTTTGCAGGCATCAAGCAGGCAGTGGTGGGCAACACCGTAGGTGACATCGGTCATGCCGTGGAAAGCTATGTGAAACCATACGGCTACGGCGTTCTTCGGGAATATGTAGGCCATGGCATCGGGACGGACATGCACGAAGATCCGGAAATTCCGAATTACGGAACGCCAGGTCATGGGCCGCGTCTTGAAGAAGGCATGGT
Source organism: uncultured Dialister sp. (assembly GCF_937959425.1). GTDB lineage: Bacteria > Bacillota > Negativicutes > Veillonellales > Dialisteraceae > Dialister. Next base: position 14,020 of record NZ_CALGPS010000033.1, on the reverse strand, counting down.
TATCTGCATCGAACCTATGATTACCATGGGAAGTGCTGATATCATTTCTCTTCGTGATGGCTGGGGTGTAGTGACTGCCGACGGGAAACCGTCTGCCCACATTGAGCACACCGTTGCCATTACAAAAGATGGTCCCAAAATTCTGACGCTGCGCGACTGATATCGTACCAGCGGACAGTATATGTAAGCCAAAGGAGGCTCTCATGAGCAAGGCAGACGTTATTGAAGTGGAAGGCAAAGTAGTAGAAAAGCTTCCAAACGCCATGTTCCGTGTCAAACTGGAAAACGGCGGCCATATTGTGCTGGCTACTATTTCCGGCAAAATGAGGATGAATTTCATCCGTATACTGCCCGGGGATAAAGTAACAGTGGAATTGACGCCCTACGATTTAGAGCACGGCAGGATTACCTATCGTTACAAGTAAGTAAGGAGGAACCAAGATGAAGGTCAGACCGTCCGTCAAAAAGATGTGTGACAAGTGCAAGATCATCAAACGCAAAGGCCGTGTAATGGTCATTTGTGAAAATCCGAAGCATAAGCAGAGACAAGGTTAATTAAAAGGAGGTTAAAGAGTAGATGGCACGTATAGCTGGTGTAGACTTACCAAGAGATAAGCGCGTTGAGATCGGCTTAACTTATATTTATGGAATTGGCCCCACTCTTTCCAAAGAAATCTTAAACAAAGCAGGAATCAATCCTGATATCCGTGTGAGAGATCTCACAGAAGATGACGTTGCAAAAATCCGCAACGTTCTGGCTGACTACAAAGTCGAAGGTGATCTCCGTAGAGAAGAATCCCTCAACATTAAGCGTCTGGTAGAAATCGGTTCCTACAGAGGCAGACGTCATCGTGAAGGCCTGCCGGTACGCGGACAGAGAACAAAAACCAATGCCCGTACACGCAAAGGTCCGAAGAAGACAATTGCAGGCAAGAAGACTGCAACCAAGAAGTAATGTTGAAGGAGGGATATAATGGCTACGGTAAAAAGTAAAGCAAAAAGAAAAGAAAGAAAACATGTAGAATCCGGTGCAGCTCATATTCGTTCTACTTTCAACAACACGATTGTAACGATTACTGACTCCAACGGCAACACCATTGCCTGGGCATCTGCTGGCGGACTCGGATTCAAAGGCTCCCGTAAGAGCACACCATTCGCAGCACAGATGGCAGCTGAACAGGCTGCTAAAGTGGCTATTGACCAGGGCATGCGTTCCGCTGACGTATTCGTCAAAGGACCGGGTGCAGGCCGTGAAGCCGCAATCCGTGCACTGCAGGCAGCAGGCATTGAAGTCAGCAGCATTAAGGACGTCACCCCGATTCCTCATAACGGCTGCCGTCCTCCGAAACGCAGAAGAGTATAATTAAGGTATATCCTTTCTGTTTCATTTTGGCGCCGCAAGGCGCAGAAGGAGGACTTTCGGATGATCGAAAATACTAGCTTCACAATTAAGACTGTGGAACTCAGCGATGACAAGCGTCATGGCAAATTCGAATGCGAACCACTCGAAAGAGGCTATGGCATCACCCTGGGCAACAGTTTACGACGCGTGTTGCTTTCATCTTTAGACGGTGTGGCTATTACGTCTATCAAAATCGACGGCGTGCTTCATGAATTTTCTACTATCAACGGCGTCAGAGAAGATGTAACAGATATGATCCTGAACCTGAAGAAGATCCGTTTCATCGCCCACGACGAAGCGACCTTCCCCATCACCGTTCGGATCGATATCACTAAAGAGGGTATTTTCCATGCCGGTGACATGGTTTTACCGGCTGAAATAGATGTTCTCAACAAAGATCTGGCCATCTGCACCCTGGATTCCGATGCCCATCTGGGCATGGAAATGACCATTAACCGTGGACATGGCTATGTACCTTTCACAAAGAACAAGAGAGAGGAAGACGTCATCGGCGTTATCCCCATCGACTCCATTTATTCTCCTGTTGTTAAATGCAATTACGAAGTCAGCGATACCAGAGTAGGCAACGAAATGGACTATGACAAGCTGACCCTGGAACTGGATACCGACGGCTCTGTCAATGCGGACGACGCAGTGGCAACAGCTGCCAACATCCTCATCAGCTGCTTTGAAAACTTCTGCAAAATCGGCATCAGCCAGCCCGGCACCGAAACTGCGGAAGGCGAAGCAGAAGAAGAAAGCCCCGCTCCCGCTCAGGATAAAGTCAATGAAGACGCAGTCCGCGCCCTCCCCATTGACGAACTGGAACTTTCTGTCCGTGCATTCAACTGCCTGAAGAGAGCCGAGATCAATACCATCGGCGAACTGACAGACAAGACAGAAGATGAATTGACCCGTGTACGCAACCTTGGTAAAAAATCGGTAGATGAAATCAAAGAAAAACTGGCAAACTTCCGGGATTACGGACTTCATCTCAAAGATTCCAAGGATTGATATAGTTATAGGAGGAAAGAAATGGCTCGTAGTAGATTGAGAAGAGTCAGCGGCGCCCGCAAGGCCCTGCTGCGCAGTCTCGTAACCGCCCTTTTCCAGCATGGCCAGATTAAAACCACTGAATCCAAGGCCAAAGAACTCCGCCATGTAGCTGACAAGATGATCTCCCTCGCTAAGAGAGGCGATCTCCATGCCCGCCGCCAGGCTGAAGGTTTCATCATGGACAAGGCTGTTACAAAGAAACTGTTTGATGAAATTGCAAAGAAATACACAGAACGCAACGGCGGCTATACCCGCATTGTGAAACTGGACGGCCGTCTCGGCGATAACGCTCCTGAAGTGATCATCGCCCTGGTTGACTGATTTCCTGTGTCATAAGAAAGAACCGGTGAATCCTCGCCGGTTCTTTTTTTATGAATGAAACGAAAAGCAGGGCCGCTTTTTTCTCCCTGCCTCTCATGGTACAATAAATAGAAACGTGGAAAATCCCTATTTCAAAGGAGCGAATCTACATGAACATGGATTTTGATATACCTGATATTACAGAAAATGCAGGCAAAGCAGCCATCGGCGGAAAACACAGGAAACCAAGAAGAGCGGGAAAAATCCGTCTCGGCGACAGTCTCAGAAGCATTTCCAAAGAATACACCGCCACCAGGGAGAAGAAGGACGAAGACAAGCATATCGAATTCTACTCCCTCTCCGAAGGAGAAGAGAAATTCTCCTTCTACGGAAAAGAAGTATCTATCATCGGCGTGTGCATCCGTAATAAGAAAACCGCCGCCATTTACATGGAACTGCCGGCGGGGGAAAGAAATGATTTCATTAAGACCCTCTCCGAATCGGAAGGAACAGGTGAAGAAGCAGCAGGCATGACTATTTTCGCAGACACCGTCACTTCCATCTTCGTCACGAAACCGGAAAAGGGAGAAAAGGTGGTTACCATCGCCCTCATGGACAGCGAGGAAGCTAAAGTGCTTTCCGATAACGAAGCCATTGAAAAGGAAGCGGAAGAAGCGTCCAAAGGGGTAGGTCATAAAATTTTCCAGACCTACTTCAATCCCGTAGGCCGCATGAGCCGCCGCTCCTACATCCCCAAAATGCTGGGCGCCGCCATCCCCGCCGCCATCCTCTTCGGATTTACCTGCTTTCGGCCGGAACTCTTTGTAGGGGACCTCAATGTGTACATCTTCACCTTCCTGGTGGTAGGCACCCTCTGCTTCATCTCCCTCATCAGCCTGGCCATGCGCCGCCTTTCGGACATCGGCCTTTCCCACCTCTACTACTGGCTATTTTTCCTTCTCCTCTTTGCCATCAACCAGCTGGGAGGAGACTTCCTGGGAAGCCAGCTCATGGCTACCAGGGTAGTGGCGGTCATCTTCATGGCAGCAGTTATCCTCCTTGCCTTCTTCCCGGGAGAAAATAAAAAGAACAAGTACGGCCCCGTGCCGAAGGAGTAAGGAAACTGCTGTCAGCTGTCGGCTTTCCGCTGGTGATTTTCCTGTATTCCCGAAAGCAGGAAGACGACAGACTATCAGACGTCAGTATTTCCGTTGAATATCGTTATCCTTCGCTGCCCTTAGAATGATGAGTGAGGCGGGAAGAAAAGCACGTAACGTATGCCGCTTCGCGGCTTATATACTCATCGCCCCGAAAGGGCGATACCACAACCCTCAGCGCCATAGGCGCTGTTAAACCTAAGAACCTTAAGAACCCACGGGGCCAAAGGCCCCATCCCCCTTTGGTGCCTGCGGCACCACCTTTCCCCCGCAAGCGGGGGGACAATACATATAGGCATTGAACCCTCTGAACCCTGCCATGCAGTGGCTCCATACACATCAAAAAAGCTCCTGAAAACTCAGGAGCTTTTATATTGCTGGAGGCGGTGCCCGGAGTTGAACACGGGGATAAGGGCCTTGCAGGGCCCACGCCTTAGCGCTTGGCTACACCGCCATAGGATTGACTCATATAGTATATCGCTTTCTTTCGAAAAAGTAAAGGAATTTTATTATGAGCCAGATGCCGATTCAGGGCCTATGAATGATAAAAAGAGATAGAAATACTCCAGGGTCCTGATTTGGACCCTGGAGTATTTTGGCTTACCGCAGCCAGAGGCTGTATTCACCGGATACATTGATGCGGTAGGAATCCAGGTTTTCGTTATAGGCTATGAGGAAGGGGGAACGGTCATTATCTTTGGCGATCAGGATGGCGTTCGGGTCATTGGCCAGTTTTTCTTCAGCAATGAAGGGCATCACGTTCTTTGCATTCCAGGAAAGGGTGCCCGGTTCCATGGATTCGATCTTATCGCCCTCTTCGGCCCGGTAAATGGTCTTTCCGCTGTAGAATACGGCGGAGGTCCGGTAGGTATCCAGAAAGGCAATGGTTTTGCCTTCCGTATCCATATGGGCCAGGGCTTCTCCCACTTCTTTGCCGGAATGGTTCAGCATAATGGAAGGAGCCACGGTGAGGGCCAGTACAGAATAGAGGACCCCGAGGGCAAGGCCCGCTTTCTCGATGCGGAAAGAGATGTCTTTATAGAGAACTCCGGTGAGGATGGACAGGGAGAACAGGGCAGGGAAGGTATAGGTGGTATACTTGGTAGCCACGAATTCGAAGAAAATAAAGACAACGAAAGCATAAATCAGGAGAAGTTGGGTAGCATCCCTGGCGCTTCGAAGATCCAGTTTCTTTTCTTTCCACCGGCGGTAGAGGGACCAGGGAACAAAGAAGCTCCAGGGGGCAAATCCGGCGAAGTAAATAATGATATAGAAATACCATTTATTATGGGAAGGATGCTCGGACACCGTGGCCCGGAGGAAGTTATGGACGCCGATGAAGTTCAGCAGGAAATCACTGCCGTGGAGGTAGCACATGGTGCCGTACCAGGCACCGGCGATGACGGTAAAGAGGGCCAGCCCCGAAAGAAGGTGGACATGGGCCATTTCCCGGAAGTCTTTCTTATAAATCAGGAAAAGGAAGCATCCCAACCCCGGGAGAAGCAGTCCGATGGGCCCCTTGGTGAGGGTGGCGAGAGCTGCAAAGACGTAGCAGAGGTAGTAGTACTTCCGGTTTTCCGTGTACCCCAGGTAGAAGAAAGCAACGGCGCCGCTCATAAAGAGGAAGAGGGTGGAGTCGGTAATCACGGCTTTGGAGAGAACCCAGCATTCCACGGAGGTGCCAAGGATAATAGCGGAAAGCCAGCCCACCTTTTCCCCGTAGGTCCGGCGGCCGAACCAGTAGGTGAAGAGGACTGAGGCGGAACCCAGGATGGCAGCGGGCAGGCGGGCGGCCATTTCGTTGAATCCAAAGAGGGCAAAGGATAATGCCAGTTCCCAGTAGTAGAATATGGGCTTGTCGTACCAGTAGCGGCCATAGATCTGCGGGGAAATCCAATCGCCGGACAGTACCATTTCTTTGGCAGTCAGGGCATAGTTGGATTCTGCCGTGTCCGTAACGGCAAGGAACTGGTTGCCCATAAGATAAATAATCATGGTGAAAAGGAACAACGTCCAATAGGGATGGGAACGAAGGTTTTTTATCATTTTTTCCTCCAGTAAGTATGAAATCAATTTCTCTATCCATAGCCTACAGGAGCGAAGTAAATGATTTTATATTAAAGTATAAATAAATCCTAAACTGGGAAAATGGAGCTTGCAGGAATCATGGGGATTTCTTATGATAAAGGAAATTACAGGATCAGGGCCCCGCTGATTCCCTCTACTTAGCTGCGGCCAGCGGGGTGTTGAAGGTAGGTGATTCATCGGTGAATATACGAAAAAGCCTGATTTTATCCCATATAGCAGTATGCATACTTCCTCTGTTCATGACCCTTTTTGTGGTGGCCTCCTGTTTTGCAGGCCTCATGATGTATGCGGCCAGCGGGAACCATGTCATGGCAGAAAGCAGCTTCCAGTTCAATGTGGTATCTAATACCATAAAGACCGCTGTTTTCCATGGCATCCGGCACAGGGAAGATGTATCCCATTATGCCTGGGTCATGGAAATTATGGATCCCCTCCAGACCTACGTGGCTTTGGAAAAAGATGGAAATCTCATCTACAGTTACGGGAATGAAAAGTACATATCCGAAGCCAGGGCCCTTGATGAGACCGGCATCCGCAGGGAACTGGATGACCGGCAGGGAAATAGCAGCTACAGTATGACCGATGGAGATCGGTACTATTTCCTGGATAAGGAAATCATTCGGAATGAAACATACCATCTGTACACCATTGCCCATCATCCCCATGCCAGAAGTGATGCGGCCATTGAAAAGGCCTTCCGCGCCATGAGCCGTTTTATCCTCCTGGCCCTGGCAGTCTTTATCCTGATTACCAGCTATCTCCTTTCCAAGTTTATCATAGGCCGTATCCTTTCTCCCCTGAAGGATCTGGAACAGGGGGCCGGGGAAATCCGGAAAGGAAACCTTTCTGTCCATCTGGTGCATCATCGGCACGATGAATTCAGCCCGGCCATCGAGGCCTTCAATATGATGGCCTGGCGGCTGAAACGGTCCCTGGAGGAAAGGGAAGAGGAGGAAGAAAAGCGGAAGGAACTGATTGCTTCCATTTCCCATGACATCCGGACACCCCTTACTTCTATCAAAGCTTACGTGGAGGGGTTGGAAGACCACGTGGCATCTACGCCGGCCATGCAGGAACGGTATCTTCAGGTCATCCATAAGAAGGCGGACGTCCTGGAACGGATGGTGGAGCAGCTGCTCCTCCTGACCAAGATGGACATCGGGGAAAGGGCACTGCCCCTGGAGACAGTGGACCTGGGAAGCCTTACGTCGGAGTTTCTGGAGGAAAACCGGGTAAACTGGGAGAAGAACGGCGCGGAGTTTACCTTCCATGCTGAAGAAAATGTATCTGTGGCCGGCAGTCCCCTCCTCATTGAACGGATTGTGGAAAATCTCATATCCAACAGCATCAAGTACAAGACCGATGATGTGGTTCATATAGAGGTGGATGTAAGAAAAGAAGGGACAGAGGCAATCCTTTCCGTGAAGGATGATGGCCCGGGAGTGCCGAAAGAATCCCTTGGACGGCTGCAGGAAGCCTTTTACCGCACCGACAAGGCCAGGAGCCGGACGGAGAACGGAAGCGGTCTTGGCCTTTCCATCGTGGCAAGGGCTGCGGAGCTGATGAAGGGAAAAGTAGAATTTAAAAACAGGATGCCCCATGGACTGGAAGTCATCCTGACATTACCTTTGGAGGTTAAAAATGGCAAAACGGATACTGATAGTGGAAGATGATGACGATATTGCGTCCATTGAAAAGGATTATCTGGAAGTGAGCGGCTACCAGGTGACGGTGGAGGAAAACGGCACGGCTGGCCTCACGGAAGCGCTGACGGGGGACTATGACCTCATCCTCCTGGATGTCATGCTGCCGGGGATGGATGGGTTCCAGATTGTAAGGAAACTCCGGGACAAGGTGGATATTCCCATTATGATGGTGACGGCCAAGAGAACGGACATTGACAAGATCCGGGGCCTTGGCTTCGGGGCCGATGATTACATAGAAAAGCCATTCTCCCCGGGGGTGCTGGTGGCGAAGGTGAAGTCCCAGCTGGCCCAGTACGAAAGGCTGAAAGGAAAGGCAGAGGAACGGAAGAAAATTTCCATCAGCGGCATTACCCTGGAGCCCGATACCCACCGCATTTTCGTGAGGGGAGAGGAAAAGGTGCTGCCTAATAAGGAGTTCCAGCTTCTGGAGTTCCTCATGGTTCATGCGGATGTGGTGTTCAGCAGGGAGTCCCTGTACACCAGGATCTGGGGCATGGATTCTTTGGGAAATACGTCCACTGTGCCGGTACATATCAATCGTCTCAGGGAGGCGGTGGAGGAGGATCCTTCCGACCCGAAGCATATTCTCACCATCTGGGGCGTGGGGTATAAGTTTAAACCCTGAGGCGCCATGGCCTTTTGAGAACTAAAAAACAAGGGATGATTGTAATAATTACATAAATCAACAGTTGGATATTGTGACCAGAAAATTCTATACTACCCATAGAGGAAAGATAAAGAGTTCCTCATGAGTATAGAAAGAAGGTCTTTCATATGAAAAAGAATCTGAGCAGAGAAATCATGGGTGCTGTGAATGAAATGGGTAAGGAAAGAGCCATTGTGCTCTGGTTTGCCCGCCGCAGAATGTATCGGGCTGATGAAATTTGCCATATCTGCGGCATTGATCTGGCTTTCCACCTGTGGTAACCATCTGAGCGGCAGGAAAAGACAGGGAAGTTCTTCTTCCCTGTTTTTCTGCTGTTTTCATTGAACAAATCCTGTTTCCTGCGGTATACTGTATGCAGTCAAATTGGACTGTAAATGGAGGGCCCATGAATTTTCAGAGTATTTCTTATTTCATCATGCTGGCCAGGGAGAAAAATTTCACCAGGGCGGCGGAGAAACTTCATATGACCCAGCAGGCTCTGTCGGCCAGTATGGCTTCACTGGAAAAGGAATGGGGCATGCCCTTTTTCCTTCGCCATGTGCCGTTGGAACTGACCAATGGCGGGCGGGTTTTCTATGAATATGCCCTTCGCCTGGCGGATGAGGAAGAAGAGCTGCGCCGTGCCCTTTCCGATGTGGCTGATAATCAGAGAGGCACTCTTCGTATCGGTACAGGATTTATGAGGGAGCGGGAAATCATGCCTGCCCTTTGCGCAGAATTTCGAAAGCTCTATCCGAAGGTGTCCTTTACGCTGGTGGAAAGCAGCAACACCGATCTGGAAAAGATGGTGCGGGAAGGAGACCTGGACCTGGCGGTGGCCCGTTTCGGCAAAACGATGGAAGGCATTGTGACAAGACCTTTCTATGAGGAACATATTGCTTTTCTGGTATCGAAGGAGCTGCTTTTCAGCCGTGGTTTTTCGGAGGATGATATAGAAAGTCTGGCCCATTCCCATCTGGAATCCATGGAATCACTCCGGTCTGTTCCCTTCGTCGTGACCAGCCGGGACAATGTGGCAGGCGAGGCAGCTGCCGGTTATCTGGACAGGGCTTCCTTCAAACCGGAGATTGCTGCTTCTTCTGATAACATGGGGACCCTCATTGATTTAAGCATGAGGTCCGTGGGCGCTCTTTTCTGCCCGGCCAATATGATTCACTGGAATGCAGAGGCAGCTTCCCGGGACATGGTGCGCATTGATCTTTGGGAAACGAAGTATACCATTTCGTTTGGATGGAAACGGAAGAGTCCTTTCTGGTCTATCCGGGAAGCCTTCATGGAGTATGCGGTCCATTCCATTCGGTCATAACCGGCTCTTTTCCTGAACCGATTTTTACATAAAAATAAAACCAGGGATGCTTTGGCATCCATAAGGGGGTACCATGATTCTTTTTTCCATTCTGTGGAATGATATTCTTCCACTTTTCGTTTTCATCGGGGCAGGATGGTTTCTGGACAGCCGGTTTAAAATCGATATTGCCACCTACAGCCGTCTCACGGTGATGGTGGTGCTGCCTTGTTTCATCTTTTCCAGTATGTATCAGTACCAGGGCAGCGGGGCAGATATGGCGGTCATTCCGGCGGCCATGATCCTTCTGCTTTTGATGTACCTGCTTTCCGGCGTTTTTTCCAAATTTCTTCCCCTTTCCAGTGAAGAGCGGGATGAGTTCAAGGCGGTGTCCACCTTTTCCAACTCCGGCCACATCGGGGCAGCGCTGGTGATGCTGATTTATACCCATCCTCCCTTTGCAGAAGGGGCGTCCCATCCCTTTCTGGCAGAGGCCATGGGCACCATGGCTGTGCTTATGATCCTCATGAATATGGCGGTGAACGTATTCGGCGCCGCCCTCATTCGCAGCCGGGGCGCTTCGGCGGCGGACGTATTGAAATATCTTTTCCGGATGCCCGCCCTTTATGCGGCCATCCTGGCGGTGCTTGTCCGTATGGCAGGCATTCCTCTGGAACATAGTTTCCTGTGGCCGGTGCTGCAGCATTTCAACGGCGCTTTCATCGTCCTGATTACGGTAACTATAGGGCTTGAGCTCCACCGGAGCCGTTTGGCAATGCCAAAGGCGGCGGATTTCCTGTCCGGAGCGTTAAAGCTGCTCCTTGCCCCTTTCCTGGCTTTCTGCCTTACGATTGGATTTTCCGATTTCCTCAGCCCCGTGGCGAAGCAGGTGTTCTTCCTTTATGCCGCCATCCCATCGTCCATGGCCCTCATTATTTACAGCGTGGAATATAAGAACCATCCCGATTTCGTCACCCGGTCCGTACTCTTCAACACCGTGGCAGGCGCAGTGACGGTGACTGTCATGATTTATCTTTCCCGCATTCTTTTCCCTGTGGCCATGTAAGGAGGCATATGATGGCATTTTTACAGATTATTTCCGACAATATCCTGCCTCTTCTGGTGTTCGTGGCCATCGGCTACTTCCTGGACCGGCGCTACCATATGGACGTGGCGTCTCTCACCAAGCTCACCTTTTATGTGGTGCTGCCCTGCTTCATTTTCTACAGCATTTATGTGGCCAAGCTGGATATGGCCATGCTTCACGTGTTCCTCCTGTCCTTTGCCCTCATGTTCATTCTGGGATTCATCGGCATGGCGGTAGGAAAGGTGAGGGGCTTTTCCACGGCCAAAACGGAGGCTTTCAAGAACGGCACCATGTTTTCCAATAACGGAAATATCGGTATCGCCCTGATTGCCCTGGTATTTTCTAATTCGCCCTACATTGTGGATGGCAAGACCCCCTATCTGACCGTGGCCGGTGCGGCAGCCACCATGATGCTGGTGCAGATGAATATGTGCCTTAATACCCTGGGCCTTTACCAGGCGGGGAAGGGGCGGCTCAGCCCCCGGGATGCCCTGTCCGTGGTATTTCATATGCCCGTCATCTATACGCTGGTGGCGGTGTTTGCCATCAAGTATTCCGGCTTTGACATGACTGCCACCTTCCTCTGGCCTATTTTCCAGAACTGTGCCTCCGCCCTGGTGGCCATCGTCATGATTGCCCTAGGCATGCAGATTCACAGGAGCAGGATTTCCTTCGGTGATGTGGATGCCTGGCTGGGCTGCTTCGTGCGCCTTGTCATGGGGCCGCTGGTGGCATTCTGCCTCATCCACGCATGGCGCTTCATGGGCATTGCCTTTGACCCTGCAGTGAGCCAGACCATCCTCATCATGTCCTCCGTTCCGGCGGCAGTGAATTCCGTGCTTTACGCCGTGGAATTCCATAACTGCGAAGACTTTGCCACGGAACTGGTGATGATGAGCACCTTTTTGTCCTGCATTACCATGACCACCACCATCTACCTGGCCCGTATCCTGTTCCCTATCCTGTAGATGGATATGAGGCGCAGTCACAGGGAAGTGAGTATGGTAACGCTGCTTTTATCATCATTGCACAAAGGGCAGTCCACCACCCTTTGAACCATAGGGCTTTTAAACCAACTAAAAAAAGGACTATGAAGAAATATGACATTTCTCCATAGTCTTTTTTATTTCAATACTTTCCATCAATCAGTTTCTTTACCTTTTCATCCAGCTTCAGTTTCCATACCAAGAAAGGGCCGCAGATGACGCCGAAAAGGGCCTGCAGGATTTCATAGGGGAGCTTGATCCAGGCATAGGCAGGAGTGCTGTACACATAGGCCCGGCCCAGGGAATAGCCTGTCACCATAATGACTGCGCCTACCAGTACTGCAGAAGCCACGCCCAGAAAACGGTTTCCCTTAAAGCAGTGATGGGCCATATAGGAAATCGCCATGGCCTGGAGCCCGTGGGTCACAAGGGATACGAACATGGGCAGGGGATAAAAGAAGAAATCCCCCAGGAAGGCACCGACGCCGCCTACCAGAAAGGCACCGGCCGGGTCAAGAATGAGGGCGGCGGTGACGATGATGATATCATTGAGATACAGATGGCCGCCGGGCACCGGCAGGCCGAAGGAAGACAGGGCCACGTTCATAGCCATAAAAAGACCGCAGATGGTGAGCCACCTTGTATTGTGCCGGCTGTGGACTGCCGGCAGAGGGTCTATGCAGTTTTCATGAATCATAATCAGCGCTCCTTTGCATTTCATTATGGTATGAATTATAATATGAAACTGAACTTATTGAAATCACCAGAAAGATTCAAAAAAATATAACCAGAAGACCGCTGGCCGCTATCAGCTATCCGCTGACCGCTGTCCCCCCTGTCCCACTATTCCCCTGTCCCACTGTCCCACTAGAACACTAGATCACTAGTTCACTAGTTCACTAGTTCACTAAGAAAGAAAGGAGCCGACCATGACCGGCTACATGAAACTTTACACAGCCCTTCGCGAAAAAATTACCGGCGGCGTTTACACCTCCGGCAGCAGGCTTCCCTCCAAGCGGCAGCTGGCCGACGAATCCGGATACAGCGTGATTACGGTGGAGCATGCTTATGAGCTTCTGACGGAGGAAGGATATGTGGAGCCAAGGGAGCGGAGCGGCTACTTTGTGATTTACAAGGAAAGGGATGCCTACCCTGTGTCCGAAGGGAGAAGGGAAAGACGGAGGGCGGCGGAGCCGGTGGCAGTGGAGCGGCGGGATGAAATGGAGCGGGATTTATTTTCTTTTTCTGCCTTTGCCAGAACCATGCGGAATGTGCTTTCTACCTACGGGGAAAAAATATTAAATCCATCGCCTAATCAGGGCTGCCGGGAGCTTCGGGAGGCTCTGGCATCCTATCTGGCCAGGAGCCGGGATATGCATGTACCGCCGGAGGGAATCATTATCGGATCCGGGGCGGAGTATCTCTATGGCCTCAATGTGCAGGTGCTGGGAAGGGACCGTGTATACGGGCTGGAAAATCCGTCCTATGAAAAAATCCGTAAGGTTTACGAGGCCAGCCAGGTGGAGGTGGAAATGCTTGCCATGGGAAAGGAGGGCATAGAGTCAAAGGAGCTGGCGAAAAGCCGGGCCTCTGTGCTCCATGTGACCCCCTTCAACAGCTTCCCCTCCGGCATTACTGCCAGTGCATCCAAGCGGGCGGAGTATATTCGCTGGGCGGAGGAAAGGAAGGGATTCATCATTGAAGATGATTTTGACTCCGAATTCACCCTTCTTTCCAAGCCCGAGGACACCCTCTTTTCCCTTGCGCCTTCAGGGCCGGTGATTTACATGAACAGTTTTTCCAAAACCATTGCCCCCTCCATCCGGGTGGGCTACCTGGTGTTGCCGGAATCCATGATTTCTCTTTACCGGGAAAAGGTGGGCTTCTATTCCTGCACCGTGCCGGTATTTGACCAGCTGGTGCTGGCGGAATTCATTGAAAGCGGACAGTTCGAGCGCCATATCAACCGGGTGAGGAGGAGAAGAAGAAAACTGGAAGCCATGAGAAAGCGCTGATTCCCCTGCTTTTCAGATGAAAATGACCATGCAAAAAGGACTGTGAAAAATGGCAATCATTTTTCACAGTCCTTTCCTATATTGTTTAGTGGGCTGGTGGGCTAGTGTACTAGTGTACTAGTGGGCTGGTAAGCAGGTATTGCCGCCGCAGGCATCTTTTATAATCATTGGGGCTGTGAAAAAATGTAAATCATTTTTTCACAGCCCCTTTTTGACATCAGCTGCCGCAGGCAGCTGACCCCTTCCGGCTCGCTGCGCTCGCCACCCACCC
>NZ_CALGPS010000032.1 GCF_937959425.1 uncultured Dialister sp. | reverse complement strand
TTCAAGCGACTTGATTATCATATCACGAAGTTTTCGTTTTGTCAAACTCTTTTTTCAAAGTTTTTTCAAACTGTTTTTTCGTGATGCTGTGTGACAGCTTCATGATAATATCATATTTGCTTTTCCCTGTCAACCCCTGTTTTCTTTATCGGCAGGTGCCTCAAGGTTTAGCGTAATAGATTATATCAATTTCCTTTTCCGCTGTCAAGGAATCTTTTTTCATTTTTTATGATGACCCCGTTTTTCAGAAAAGGCTTACTTCCCTGTCTATCCAGCTTTCCTGGCGGGCTTCCCTGATTTCGTCACCCTCTTCTCTCCCGCCAATAAGGAAAGGAGAGTCGGAGTCATGGTTTCTTCTGTTTGCCAGTACCGCTTCCCTGCTTTCATTGGCGTAGCAGTAGCGGCAGCCATGGAGGCAGCTGCTGTAGGCGCCTATGTCATGGCCCAGAAGGCAGGCGCAGCCCTTTCTCACCGGCCCTTTTTCATAGGATGGAATCTTCAGTGGAAGGCCAATGGCCTTTTCCACCTTTTCTTTTGTGAGACAGCCGGTGGTATCTGCGCCCAGGGATGCAAGGGCCGGGTCTTCCAGGCAGGACACCAGCTTCATGCCATGCTGTCTTCCGATTTCTACCATTTCCCCGGTCAGTTTCCACTGGTCTTCGTGGCTTACGCGCCGGCCTTCCGGAAAGTTCCGCACCGTCTTCCTGTAGAGGTCAAGGAAACTGAATATGCAGGTGTGGGTATATCCTTCCAGCGCTTCCGCCATATAGGAAAAGGCGCGGATGTGAAAGGAAAGAGGATAGGAGCCGGTCAGCAGGATGGGATCATAGCGCCAGCAGATACGGGAGGGGCCTGTTATGTCCGACAGGGTACGGAAGGAGGATAGTACCTCTCGCACCGGTGGGACATAGGGTTCCAGATCCTTTCCGTAGGGAGTGATGGTGACATGCCAGAGCTGTCGAAAGGAGGATAACTTTTCCATATGGGGCAGCAGGGGCCTGGGATTCTTGGTACAGAAGCAGATGAGGTCCACCACCCTGGGATCCAGCCGCAGACAGGTGACCTGTCCCCTGCTGAAGGGATTTCTCACCATCACGTATCCTTCTTCCAGCCGTTTCAGAAACCATGGACTGTAAAAGGCGGGAATATCGGTGCGCTGTCCTGTATTGATAATCATAGCCTGTTTCTTCCCTGTCGTTTTACTTTCTGCCTGCTTCGCAGATGGCTTCCGCTTCCTTCAGCCATTTTTCCTTCAGGGAAGCAGGCGAAAGGACTTTGACCCGGCTTCCCTGGCTCAGGAGCCACATAAGGATGCCGTCGCCCCGGACTTCATCGGTAATGAGGAAGCTGCCGTCTTTTCTTAGCACTGCTTTGGCCGTAGGGAGCCTGTCCAGCACCGCTTCCACGCTGGGTCCTTTATAGATGAAACGGATATGTTCCGGCTTTCCGCCGTACATGTACTGGATGCTGTTTTTGAACTCTCCTTCCCGGAGCCTTTTTCCGTAATTGATGGTAAAAGTGCGTTCTATGTCCACCAGATGGCTCATGCGGTCCACCCGGTACACCCGGGTATCCTCTTCGGACAGTTTCCCTTCTCCTGCAGGAACGCCCAGCATGTAGAAATAGTATTCCGAGAAAAGAACGCCTTCGGGACATACTTCATGGGGCCTTCCCTCTGTTTCTCCCTGCCGCCGGTAATCAAAGGAAAGGACATGGTGATTCCTCACGGCACCGGCAATGGCCCAGAGAATGTCCGGGTCCGGCTTTCCGTGGGACGGGTCCCGGTAATCGAAGAGTTCGCTCCGGATATACTCTTCCACTTCCTTTTTATCCGTTCCCAGTACGGCGGACTGCAGGAGCCGGTCCAGCAGGGACTTAAGTTCCTCCCTGTGGAAGGCCCGGCTGGCCAGAAGAATCTTCCCGATGGCAAAGAGCTCGCAGGGGGAAATCATTTCATTTTCCAGTTCCCGTATGCGGTATACCTTGAGGGAGCGGTCGTAGTAAAGTTCCCGGCGGATGCCATCCTGCTCCTCTTTCATCACCAGGTACTTCCTGATTTCCGCCAGGTACCGGCTGGCGGTCCGGATATTGACGCCAAAGGCGTCCACCAGGTCCTGCCGACTGATCATGCCGCCGCGGCTCAGCCTGTCCCAGAGGAAAAGAACCCGCTCTGTTTTCCTGTCATCCCTGTCTGTCTCTTTTTCCATCATTCCCATCTTCCGCCTTTCCCATAGAGAAAATGAACAGTCGTCAAAGTATCACTGTTTTTCACAATTATAACAGATTCTGAAGGCACCCAAAAGCACCATAAAAAAGGGCTTTGAAGAAATGGCCTTATTTCTCCAAAGCCCTTTTTCCATTTCTTTTGTCAGCGGAAAGAAAGCACTTCCTTCAGCGGCTTTCTTTCATTGGCCGCCGGAATGACGGCAGGATGGCCCATGGCGATGATGGCCGAAACATCATACTCTTCCGGGAGGGACAGGATTTCCTTGATTTTTGCTTCATCGTACCGTCCCATAATCAGGGTACCCAGATCCAGCGCGTTGGCGGCCAGGCAGAAATGGGCCGCTGCCACGCCGGCATCAAAGGACTGCCAGTGGGTGCCCTTGGTCGTGGAGGGGCTTCCGTCCGGTTCATAGCCCGACAGCCCCTTGATGGTGCAGAGCACCATCAGCGCCGGTGCGGCATGGATATTTTCCGTGTTCCAGGGAAATTTCTTCGTGCACTCGTCGGCGATTTTATCCTTCAGATTTTTGTCCAGCACCGCCACATAGCGGATGGGCTGTGTGTTCTCCCAGCACGATGCCATCTGGGATATTTCCACCACATTTTCGATTTCCTGAGGTGACAGGGTTTCGTCTGTATATTCCCTGATGCTTCTTCTTGAAATGAGACATTGAATGGCGTCCATTTTTCTCCTCCTCTATGACCATCTCTTCCGCCGGAATCCATGAAATTTTTTCCCGGAAGTCATACTCATACTGTTTTCATTTTACCATAAAATGACCAAACCTTCATTTTGGGAAGGGTTTCCTGCAGGCTTTGACCTCCATTGTATAATGGATAGAAAACAGAAGGAGATTCCTATGATCCAGGATATAGCACCCCATCATTTCGATAACCATTTCGACCCTTCCCGACGCCCGGACAGGGACAGCCGGATTTTGTACTTCCGGGAGGAAAGCCTTTTCCTGCTGCCCGATTTTTCATTTCCTACTGCCCGGGATATGAAGCCCGCTTCCGGGGAGTATCTTTTCTCCCTGGACGGGATTTCCTACTTCCTGTCCATAGATAATCCCCGCCTGCCTGAGGGACGCTTCCTTCCCATGGGAAAAATGAGAACCACCGCCGCCATTCCCCGGGTGCAGGTATTCCTTGCATGGACTGCCTTCCAGATTCTCCGGTGGATCAGGGAGAATACATACTGCGGCAGCTGCGGGAACCTTATTCGGCCTTCTCCCTCCGAAAGGGCCCGTATCTGTCCTTCCTGCGGCCGCACCATATATCCAAGGCTGAACCCCGCCGTCATTGCAGCGGTCACCTGGAATGACAGACTTCTCCTCACCCGCTATGCAGGCAGGGCCATTTCCTACTACGCCCTCATTGCCGGTTTTACGGAAATCGGGGAAACACTGGAAGAAACAGTGCAGCGGGAGGTGATGGAGGAAACAGGGCTTCGTGTGAAAAACATCCGCTACTACAAATCCCAGCCCTGGGCCATGGCCAGTGACATTCTGGCCGGCTTTTTCTGCGAAGTGGACGGAAGCACGGACATTGTCATGGACAGAACGGAGCTGAAGGAAGCCTTCTGGGCGGAAAAGAAGGACATCATCCTCCAGCCCGATGATTATTCCCTCACCAATGAAATGATGAAGATTTTTAAGGAAAGCTGAATCGCAAAAGAGCACCCCGGAATGGAGTGCCCTTTTTATTATTTGTGAAATATATTTCCAGTAAAAAATCCGTCATTGATTCAGATGGTCCAGAATGGCTTCGGTCATACCTTCCCCATTCACTTTCTTCATGCCTTCTTTATAAATGTCTCCAGTACGATATCCATCTTCCAGGGTATCATTCACCGCCTTTTCGATAGCATCGGCGGCTCTGTCTTCGCCAAAGGAGTAGCGGAGCATCATGGCTGCGGAAAGGATGGTGGCAATGGGATTGGCTATGCCCTTTCCTGCAATATCCGGCGCCGAGCCGTGGATAGGTTCATAAAGGCTCGTTTCCTCGCCGATGGAGGCAGAGGGCAGCATGCCTACGGAGCCGGAGAGGACTGCCGCTTCGTCGGACAGGATGTCGCCGAACATGTTGCTTGTCACCACCACGTCGAAGAAGGAGGGATGGATGGCAAACTGCTGAGCGCAGTTATCCACATACATATGGTCCAGACGGATATCCGGATATTCCCGATCATGAACAGAGATGGCGGTTCTTCTCCACAAACGGGAGGAGGCCAGCACATTGGATTTGTCCACGCTGGTCACATGGCCATGCCTCTTTTTCGCTGCCTCCATGGCAAAGCGGGTAATTCTTTCCACTTCGGGGACGGAGTAGCTTTCCACGTCCCAGGCCCTTTCGACGCCGCCTGCAATTTCCGATTCGCACCGTTTTCCGAAATAAATGCCGCCCACCAGCTCCCTAACGATCATAATGTCCGTACCTCTGGCGATTTCCGGTTTCAGCGGGGAGTATTCAATCATGGAATCCGCAATCTTTACAGGGCGGAGGTTCACATAAAGGCCCAGGGATTTGCGAAGCCCCAGGATGGCCTTTTCCGGCCGGAGCACCGGTTCCAGATGGTCCCACTGGTCGCCGCCTACGGCGCCGAAGAGGATGGCATCCCCCTTCCGGCAGGCCTCTATCGTATCCTCAGGCAGAGGCACACCATATTTATCATAGGCCGTGCCGCCGGCATCCTTCCACTCATAGGTGAAATCCAGATGGTAAATTTCATCGGTTTTCTTTAAAATTTCTACGGCGGCATCGGTGACTTCCCTGCCGATGCCGTCACCCGGAATGACTACGATATGCTTTCCCATATTACCGATACTCCTTTACATAATTGATGAGCCCGCCGGCCCTGGCAATATCCTGGATGAAACCGGGAAGGGGCGGTGCCTGATAGACGTCACCGGTGGTAAGATTCCGTATGGTACCGGTGGAGAGATCTATGGAAAGACGGTCACCGGCATGGATTTTTTCCACGTCACTTCCAATTTCCAGAAGGGGCAGTCCCACGTTAATGCCGTTCCTGTAGAAAATGCGGGCGAAGGAAGCGGCAATAATCACAGGCACACCGGAGGCTTTGATGGCCACCGGCGCATGCTCTCTGGATGAACCGCAGCCGAAGTTCTTTCCTCCTACCATAATGTCTCCCGCCTTCACTTCTTTAGCAAAGGATGGATCGATATCCACCATGCAGTGAGCTGCCAGCTCTTTGGGATCAAAGGTATTGAGGTACCTTGCAGGAATAATTACATCGGTGTCAATGTTGTCGCCATAGCGCCATACTTTTCCTTCTAACACAGCCATCATTTCACCTCCCTGGGAGCGGCAATCCGTCCCATAACCGCACTGGCCGCCGCTACCTGCGGTCCGGCCAGGTAAATTTCAGAATCCGTGGGGCCCATACGGCCGATAAAATTCCTGTTTGTGGTGGAAACACACCGCTCTCCGGAGGCCAGGATGCCCATGTACCCGCCAAGGCAGGGGCCGCAGGTGGGCGTGGATACGGCGCAGCCTGCATTGATGAAGGTATCAATGTATCCCGCATGCATGGCCGCCAGATAAATGGCAGGCGTGGCGGGAATAACGATGCATCGCACCGACGGATGGACCTTATGTCCTTCAAAGATGCGGGCCGCAATGGCCAGGTCCTCCAATCTGCCGTTGGTGCAGGAACCGATGACCACCTGGTCGATGGGAATGTCGCCGAATGTACCTACCACCTTCGTGTTCTCCGGCAGGTGGGGGAAAGATACCACCGGCTTCATGGAGGAAAGGTCTATATGCACTTCCCGGGAGTAGTGGGCATCTTCATCCGCTTCCACCGCTTCAAAGGGCTTTGTGAACCGGCCTTCAATGTAAGTCTTCGTTTTCTCGTCCACCGGGAAAATGCCGTTCTTGCCACCGGCTTCGATGGCCATATTGGCAATGGTGAACCGGTCCGCCATGGAGAGTGAGGAAATACCGGGTCCCGTGAATTCCAGGGACTGGTACAGGGCACCATCCACGCCGATCATGCCGATTAAAGTCAGGATCACATCTTTTCCTGTAATATCTTCCGGCTTGGTACCTGTCAGAACCACCTTAATGGCGTCAGGCACCTTGAACCAGGCCTCGCCTGTGGCCATGGCTACCCCCAGGTCCGTAGAACCTACGCCGGTGGAAAAACCGCCCAGGGCGCCGTAGGTACAGGTGTGGGAATCGGCGCCGATGGTAACCATCCCCGGCCCCACCAGTCCTTTTTCCGGAAGCAGGGCATGCTCGATGCCCACCCTGCCCTGCTCGAAATAATGAACAATGCCGTTTTCCCTGGCAAAATCCCGAACAATCTTAGCCAGCCCTGCGGACTTGATATCCTTGGCCGGCTGGAAATGGTCCGGCACCAGCACGATTTTCTCCCTGTCAAATACAGGCCGTCCTACCTTTTTGAATTCCGCAATAGACGGCGGCGCCGTAATATCATTGGCCATCACCAGATCCAGGCTGCAGTAAATCAAATCTCCCGCTTTCACAGAATCAAGTCCTGCATGCTTTGCCAGGATTTTCTGTGTCATTGTCATTCCCATACAAAAACCTCCCATTCTACCAAATAAAAAAATCTTCCGTCTCCAAGAGACGAAAGATTCGCGGTACCACTCTTCTTCATGCCAATGGCATGCACTTATGCTGATAACGGTCAGATGCCGGCACCGCCTACCTGTTCAGCGATGCAGCTTGAGGACGAGTTCAAAATCCGCTTCTGTCATTTTTCACCATCCAATGACTCTCTGAAAGCAAGCAGCAATTTTTAATACTTCCTGTCAACGCTTTTGTGAAGTTAGAAATACTCTATCACAAACCCTTATTTTTTGCAAATAAAAAATGATAAAGACAGAGTCTGTCATAGTTATAGTGTATAATAGAAAAAACGGAAGGACTTGTTTCTTCCATATGTTTATAGACTATCAAAGGAGGCCTGTCATGAAAAAAATAATCACCCTGTTTTTCTGTTTCTTCCTTCTTCTCACCGGATGCCTGGCCGCTGACGCCGCCGGCCCCATCAACCGGGACGGCTATTTCAAAAACATCCGCCTTGCCGGCCGGGTCAGGGTGGTGGACTCCTTCCCCGACATCAAAGTGCAGGTGGTATCCTCTTTTCCGGATCTGAAAGTGAAAGCGGTCAGCTCCTTCCCCGATGACATCGGAGAGTGGCAGTTTGTAGACTACGGAGAAGACTTTACCGTCCAATTTGTGGACAGCTTTCCCGACATCCGCATCGAATTCGTGGACTCCTTCCCCGGCGTTTGCTGAAATCTATATTTCCAGCGTCCTGTATCCGTGATATGATAGTAAAAGAAAGAAGAGGCGTACCTCTTCAGCAGGAAAGGAGCGGCTCCCTATGAAACAGACTTTATTGATTGTATCTGCCAAAGCGGATGCCGGTCTTTCCAATGAAATCCTTCACCTCATCCGGGAAGACGAGGAAAGGGGTGAAGGCAGCTTCACCGAAAACAACCTTCGCATCCTCACCATGAATGAAGAGCAGTGGCGGCTGCACCGCAATGCCGTAATGCCCAAAGTCCATGTCCTCTTCATCGGACGGCCGGCGCAGGGCCTGTGGCTTCATGAGGAAATGGCGGTGCGGTTTGAAAAATTCGGCATCCGCTATGGATGGAGCGGCCGCTATGCCTTTCTCTACGTAGATGAAAAGGCGCTGAAGGACCATCAGGTCTATGACCGTTTTCTGAAAGAGCTGAAAGCCCTCTGTACCCTGGAGGACGTGATTCAAAGTCCCAAAAGGCTGGATGCCCTGCAGCTCATAGGCATGCTCTGCGTGGCCCTGCTGGTTCCCTTCGGCAGTGTGCTGGTGGGAGGAAAACTCATCAAAGACTGGTATGCCAATGACAACCTGATGAAAAAGCAGCAGTATGTATACGGTATCTTCCACCTGTACAGGAACCACCTGAAGGAATTTATGAAGGAAGAATCTAGGGAAGCACTGATTAATTCATAGAGTCTACTTTCATAAGAATGAAAGCAGACAGTGATTTAATCAGCGCTTCCCTAAGGAAGGATAGAAATATGAAAAGCTATGAATTTACACCGGAAAGAGTATGTTCCAGAAAGATTACCTTTGACCTGGACGATGAAAAGAAAATCCACCATTTGAAATTTCAGGGCGGCTGCCCGGGAAACCTTGCCGCCATTGGAAGACTGCTGGAAGGAAGAAGCGCCAAAGAAGCGGCTGATATCCTTCGGGGCAATGAGTGTGCCGGAAAAGGCACCTCCTGCGCCGACCAGCTGGCCCATGCCCTGGATAAGGCACTGGACGGGACGCTGTAAGGGAAAAGATTCAGAGGGTGTGGATTGGGGCTGTGAAAAAATGATTTACATTTTTTTACAGCTCCGGCCGCCTGCGGCGGCC
>NZ_CALGPS010000031.1 GCF_937959425.1 uncultured Dialister sp. | reverse complement strand
GGCGAGCGCAGCGAGCCGGAAGGGGTCAGCTGCCTGCGGCAGCTGATATAAAATAGGGGCTGTAAAGAAATGATTGAACATTTTTTCACAGCCCCCTACCCTCAGCCCTGTCGGGCAGCTCCATTCCGGTCGGGCAAACACAAGGAAGGCTTTTCTGAATTTCTCGTTTTCCCTTGAGGGAAAATGCCACGAAGTGGCAAAAGGGTGTACGAGGGTAAGAATGATGATGCTGCTCCATTGTTGTCCTACGCAGGGCCAACTTTGCCCGACTTGGCAATCCTATGCAGGATTACCACCAAAGGAAGGAGCCTAACGTTACGGGAAGGAGCCTATTTTACAGGATTACCTTCCCGCCCTCATCGTCATTTTGAGCCGCCGGCGAAGAATCTTGGTACGCGCCGACAATGAATCCAACTAGGGAAGCGCTGATTAAATCACTGTCTGCTTTTATTCTTGGATTTTTATGCAATGCAAGGAATGGGACGACGCGAATAGCGAGCTATTTAAGGAGTCCCATGACGAAGCAGTGCATAAAAATTCTTATAAAAGCAGACTCTATGAATTAATCAGTGCTTCCCTAGCCCACCAGCCCACTAAAGAATACCGGTCAGCGGGAAGTGACCGCCTGAGCATCTGATGTCCATCTTCTGCCATCTATCATCTAAAATCTATCTTCTATCGTCTATTTTCTACCATCTATCCACTTTCCAGGCACTAAAAAAACGTTTCCCTCTGAAGGAAAACGTTTTTCTATTATTCTTCAACAGTCTTGCTGATGATCTGTTTGCCTTTGTAGTAACCGCATACAGGGCATACATGATGAGGTTTTTTCAGTGCATGGCACTGCGGGCATTCCACAAGACCCGGAACAGTCAGCTTCCAGTTTGCACGTCTCTTGTCACGACGGGATCTGGAACTTTTTGTCTTCGGAACCGGCATTCTTAGCACCTCCTTACCTATCGGCCTGCCGCTTGATAGCTCCTGCTGTATGTTTTATACAGCGCCTTAAGCTGGTGGATAAAATTATCAACTTCATCATTATACGTGGAGAATCGGCCTTTGTCAAGGGCAGAGAGAGAAAAGGCGACAATGAATGTGGAGGGAATCGGTGTGCTTTCGTACTAGTGGGCTAGTAGGAGTCACTTACAGCACTTATCGTAGTTCTCCCCCGCCGACCGGTATTTACCGGCTTCTTTTTCACTATCGGCATGCACCAGGATTCTTCGCTGGCGCCCAGAATGACCGCTCCGGCGGGCTGTCTGACTGTCTGAACGTCTGACATCTGATTGTCTGACGTCTGACGTCTGTCTTCTGACGTCTATTCCCCCACCTTCTGTCCGTTAATGATCATCTGTTTTTCATCTTTTCTCATGTGGAAGAAACGGTGCACCGCTTCGGCGGCTCTTTTGTTCATGCCGGGGACCTGGGACAGTTCTTCCACCGTGGCTTTTCTGATTTCGTCCAGGGAGCGGAAGGCGTGCCAGAGGGCGTTTCTTCTGGTGGGGCCAATGCCTTCGATGTGATCCAGCACGGATTCCGTATTTCTTTTATTGGTCCATTTCCTGTGGTAGGTGATGACGAAGCGATGGGCTTCGTCGCGGATGAACTGGAGAAGCTGGAGAGCCGGTTCGTGGTGGTCAAGGATAATGGGGTTTTCGCTGCCTTCTACGTAGATTTCTTCGATTCTCTTGGCCAGGCCGATGACCGGAGAGTCGCAGCCGGCTTCGCGGATGGCGGGGAGGGCGGCGTGGAGCTGACCAAGGCCGCCATCGAGGACGATGAGGTCGGGAGCAGGCCAGTCTTTGTGATTTCCGTAGCGGCGGCTAATGACTTCCGCCATGGATTTGAAGTCGTCGGCGTGGCCCTGGGTGGTCTGGAGTTTGAATTTCCTGTATTCCCGCTTGGCCGGACGGCCGTGCTCGAAGACCACCATGGAGCCGGTGGTTTCAGCGCCCTGGTTATGGGAAATATCGAAGCATTCCATCCGTTCCGGCAGCCTTGGCAGGTTCAGGAGGTCCTTCAGCTTTTTCACAGCCCCCTGTTCCCGGGCGTCCTGGTATTCCCACTGCAGTTTCTTGTCGGAAAGATACTTGGCGGCATTGGCCATGGCCATGTCCTTGAGCCGACGTTTGAATCCCCGCTGGGGCAGGATAAGGCTGACTTCGTTGCCCCGAAGTTTTGTCATCCACGAGGCAATGAGGTCCTGTTCCGCCGGAAGGAGGGGCAGGATGATTTCTTTGGGAATGGAGGTGGGATTGGCGCCGTAGAAATCGCGGATGAAGGCGGTTACGATTTCTTCGTCCGTTTCGTTTTCACTTTCCGGAATGCTGAAGTTTTCCTTACCCACCATACGGCCGTAGCGGATGTAGAAGACTTCCAGACCCGCATGGCTGCCGTCCCGGGCATAGCCCACCACGTCAAAGTCCCCTTCATTGGCCACAATGTGCTGGCGCTGCTGTACGGACTCGATGGCCCGGATCTGGTCCCGGAATTTGGCGGCCAGTTCATAGTCCATTTTTTCCGAAGCATCCATCATTTTCTGCTTCAGTTCTTTCACCAGTTCCATGCTTTTCCCTTCAAAAAGGTCGCACACCGTGCGGACATAGGAGTCATAGTCCTCTCTGGAACAGAGTTGGAAACAGGGCGCACAGCATAGATGAAGGTGGTACTGGAGGCAGGGCCTTGACACCTTCATGGAGCGGCAGTTGCGGATAGGATAGTAGCGGCGCAGGAGGCTCAGGGTGGTACGGAGGCTCCCTACGTCAGTGAAAGGGCCGAAGTAGCGGGCGCCATCGTCATGGCGGATGTTCCGGGTGACGAAAATGCGGGGCCATTCTTCATTGGTGGTGATTTTCACGTAGGGATAGGATTTGTCGTCCCTGAGGGAAATATTGTACTTCGGGTGGATTTCCTTGATGAGGTTGCATTCCAGGATGAGGGCTTCCATTTCCGTGGCGGTCATGGTAATGTCCAGGTCCTCCGCATGGCGGATCATGGCCGCCACCTTGGGGGAGCGGTTCTTGTCCTCCCTGACGTAGGAGCGGACCCGGTTCTTCAGGTTCTTTGCCTTTCCCACATAAATGATGCGTCCGTCCTTGTCTTTCCAGCGATAGACGCCGGGGGAGTCGGGCAGGGCTTCCACCTTGGCCCTGATTTTGTCGTTTACGTCAATCATTTTCATGGGCTTTCATCACTTCTCTGGTTCTTTCAATCACAGGAAGGAGGTACTGGCCGGTGTAGGAACGCTTCACCCGGCAGATGTCTTCCGGTGTGCCGCAGGCCACCACTTCGCCGCCCTTGTCTCCCCCTTCGGGGCCCAGGTCGATGATGTAGTCCGCCACCTTCACCACGTCCAGGTTATGTTCGATGACCACCACCGTATTACCCTGGTCCACCAGTTTCTGCAGTACAATGAGCAGTTTACGGATGTCTTCGGAGTGAAGGCCGGTGGTAGGTTCGTCCAGAATGTAGAGGGTATCGCCGGTGCCCCTTCTCATGAGTTCCGTAGCCAGTTTCACGCGCTGGGCTTCGCCGCCGGACATGGTGGTGGCAGGCTGGCCCAGATGGATGTAGCCCAGCCCCACTTCCTGCAGGGTTTCCAGTTTGCGGAGAATCTTCGGATGGTTTTCAAAGAAGGGCACCGCTTCGTCCACCGTCATGTTGAGGACGTCGGAAATATTTTTCCCTTTGTAACGCACTTCCAGGGTCTCCCTGTTATACCGGGCGCCGTGGCACACTTCGCAGGGTACGTACACGTCGGAGAGGAACTGCATTTCGATTTTAATAATACCGTCGCCATGGCAGGCTTCGCAGCGGCCGCCTTTGATGTTGAAGCTGAAGCGGCCGGGCTTGTATCCTCTCATTTTCGCTTCGGAGGTCTGGCTGAAAAGTTCCCGGATATCATTGAACACGCCGGTATAGGTGGCAGGATTGGAACGGGGCGTACGGCCGATGGGCTGCTGGTCGATGTCGATGATTTTATCCACATATTCCGCCCCTTCCATGGAGTCATACTTCCCGGCAGCATAGGAGGTATGGTTTTTCATATTGGACAGGCCCTGGTAGAGGATTTCATTCACCAGGGTACTCTTGCCGGAGCCTGACTCACCGGTGACCACAGTGAAAGCTCCCAGAGGGAAGGAAACATTAATATGCTTCAGGTTATGCTCTGACGCGCCCTTGATGGTAAGGAACAGGCCATTTCCTTTTCTTCTGTGTTCCGGCAGAGGAATATATTTTTCGCCCCGAAGGTAGGCGCCGGTAATGGATTTCTTTGATTTCTTAATATCCTCCGGCGTCCCTTCCGCCACCACATATCCGCCGTTTTCACCGGCACCGGGTCCGATGTCCACGACCCAGTCAGCAGAGCGGATAGTGTCTTCATCGTGTTCCACCACAATGAGTGTATTTCCCAGATCCCGCATTCCTTTCAGTGTGGCAAGAAGTTTGTCATTGTCCCGCTGGTGGAGGCCGATGGATGGTTCATCCAGAATATAAAGCACCCCCACCAGACCGGAACCGATCTGGGTGGCCAGACGGATGCGCTGGGCTTCACCGCCGGAAAGGGTAGACGCTCCTCTGGACAGGGTCAGGTATTCCAGGCCCACATTGGAAAGGAAGGTGAGACGGCTTTTCACTTCCCGAAGAATCTGGTCTGCAATGATTTTTTCCTTATCTGTCAGTTCCAGCTTTTCCAAATAGGGGAGGAGCTCGGAAACGGGCATATCAGATATTTCTGCTATATTCTTACCGCCCACCCGGAAGGCCAGGCTTTCCGGACGGAGACGGGCGCCATGACACACAGGGCAGGGCTTTTCAATGAGGTAATTGGCCAGGGATTCCTTCATTTTTTCCGTCCAGGCCTCTTCATACCGCCTCTTCGTCATGGGCACAAGGCCTTCAAACTGGCGCTGGTACGTCTTTGTTTCTCCATCCTGGTTGGTGTAGGAAAAAGTGAGCATCTCCCTTCCACCGTACTTGAATTCCTCCTGTCCTTTGGGAGGAAGGTCATCAAAGCAGGCATCCATGGTGAGATCATAGGATTTCAAAAAGGCATCCAGCTGCTTGTACAGCCAGCTTTCCCGGTTATAGGGGAAGGGGCGGATGGCGCCCAGGCGGAAGGTCTGCTTATGATCCGGCAGGATACGGCGGAAATCCGCTTCCAGGGAGGAGCCGAGCCCCATGCAGGCCTGGCAGGCGCCGAAGGGATTATTGAAGGAGAAAATGCGGGGCTCCGGTTTTGGCAGGGAAATACCGCAGTCCGGGCAGGCAAAATGGGTGCTGAAAAGGTAGTCCTTCCCGCCAACCACGGCTCCCACCATGAGACCGTCCCCCAGCTTCAGCGCTTCTTCCACAGAGTCCGTGAGGCGGCGCATGATGCCTTCCTTGATAACAATGCGGTCCACCACCACTTCGATGGTGTGCTTCTTATTCTTTTCCAGTTCGATTTCATCGGAAAGAGAGATTACCTGTCCGTCCACTCTCACCCGGACATAGCCTTCCTTCCGGAGCTCTTCCAGCAGCTTCTTGTGGGTGCCTTTTTTCTGGGAGGCCACAGGGCCCAGCACCATGAGCTTCGTCCTGTCTCCCAGTGCCATAAGGGCGTCTACGATCTGGTCCACCGTCTGCCGCTGGATGGGCCTGCCGCAGTGAGGACAGAAGGCCCGGCTGGCATGGGCAAAGAGCATACGGAGGTAATCATGGATTTCCGTCACCGTGCCTACGGTGGAACGGGGATTGTGGCTGGTGGATTTCTGGTCGATGGAAATGGCCGGTGAAAGGCCGGAAATCTTATCCACATCCGGCTTGTTCATCTGCCCTAAAAACTGGCGGGCATAGGCAGACAGGGACTCCACATACTTCCTCTGCCCTTCCGCATAAATGGTATCAAAGGCCAGGGACGACTTGCCGGAGCCCGAGAGGCCTGTGAATACGATGAGCTTATTCCGGGGCAGGGTAAGGTCGATGTTCTTCAGGTTATTCTGCCTGGCCCCGTGAATGACAATTCCTTTTTCCATTCTATTCCTTTCTCATGATGTAAGTGTCATAAGCTGATGATTGATTCTATGTGATTATGGGTCCAAAGGGTTCTGCGCCCTTTGGGCGCAGAAGGTTCTAAAGTTTGACGGGGCTTTCGCCCCGAAGGTTCTCAGGTTTGACAGCGGCTTCGCCGCTGAGGGTTGTGGTGGCGGCTATCGCCGCAGATTTTAGCCCCTTCCACAGGCAGAAGCCAGCAACACTTCTGAGCCGGGCTAATATGTGAGCATAGCCTGCACACAAAGCGAACACCTTAAAGCCCGGCCAGCGGGTGTCGCCGTAGGCGACGGAGGATAGGGGCATGGATTAGAAATTAGAAATCAGACGTCAGCCTGCGTTACGTGCTTACCTTTCCCACCCTCTCGTCATTCTGAAGGCAGTGAAGAATCTTGGTGCATGACGATGGTGTCTCATTTACCGGTAAATACCCGGTCGGCAGGAAGGAGCCGCCTGAGGCGGCTCAGCTCACTGCGTTCGCTTCCCCTTTGGTGCCTGTGGGCGCCGCCTTTCCCCCTAAAGGGGCACTATGGATGCTAAGCAGCATCCCCTATTTGAACCCAGGGCCGCTTTGCGGCCCCTTATATTTTCTTCTTCATGGGCCGGTTGATTCTCTTCTTCCCCGCGCTCACCCTTTTCAAGGCAGCGTCGGCTCTGGAGCCATAGCGATCGGTCCACATCTGGCGCAGTTTGGCCAGCTGGTCCCTCCACATGGCGGCTTCTTCAAATTCCAGGGATTTGGCAGCCCTTTTCATATCTTTTTCGGTCTGCTGCATCTGCATATACAGCTCTTCATCCGACATTTCTTCCTTTTTGTCGGGTTTCTTACTGTACTCTGCCGGCTTTTCCTCTATCTTCGTAAGGTCGATGAGGTCCTTAACCCGCTTCTGCACTGTGTGAGGCGTAATGTGGTGTTCCTTGTTATAGGCTTCCTGGATGCTGCGGCGGCGGTTGGTTTCGTCAATGGCGTATTTCATGGACTTTGTCACCCGGTCCGCATACATGATGACGTGGCCGTGTTCATTCCTAGCGGCCCGGCCGATGACCTGGATCATGGATGTTTCCGAACGGAGGAACCCTTCCTTGTCGGCATCAAGAATGGCCACTAGGGATACTTCCGGCATATCCAGCCCTTCACGGAGCAGGTTGATGCCTACCAGTACGTCAAAAACGCCGGCCCGGAGGTCACGGATGATTTCCGCTCTTTCAATGGTGGCTACATCGGAATGAAGGTAACGCACTTTTACTCCTGCTTCGGTGAGGAAATCGGTAAGGTCCTCCGCCATTTTCTTGGTGAGTGTGGTAATGAGCACACGCTCATGGGCCTCTTCCCTCTTATGGATTTCACCGAGCAGGTCATCCATCTGCCCTTCAATGGGCCGCACTTCGATGCTTGGATCCAAAAGGCCGGTGGGACGGATAATCTGCTCTGCCAGGTTCGTTTGTACCCCCATTTCATAGGGCCCCGGCGTGGCGGATACATAAATAATCTGGTTGATTCGTTCCGTAAATTCATCAAAGGTCAGGGGCCTGTTGTCCAGGGCGCTGGGCAGGCGGAAGCCATAGTCCACCAAGGTGCGCTTTCTGGACTGGTCGCCGTTGTACATGGCCCGAAGCTGGGGCACCGTTACATGGGATTCATCAATCATGATGAGGAAATCATCGGGGAAATAGTCCAAAAGGGTGTAGGGCGGCTCTCCGGGCTTTCTGTCCGACATATGGCGGGAATAGTTTTCGATGCCCGAGCAGTACCCTACCTCCTGCATCATTTCCAGGTCATAGTTCGTCCGCTGTTCCAGACGCTGGGCCTCCAGCAGTTTTCCTTCATCCCTGAGTTCCTTCAGCCTTCCCTGCAGTTCCGTCTCAATGGAGCCCATAGCCCGCCGCAGTTTATCGGAGCTGGTAACATAATGGGAAGCAGGAAATATGCCGATGTGGTTTCGTTCCGCCACCGTTTCTCCGGTGAGCACATCAAACTCGGTGAGTGAGTCCACCTCATCGCCGAACATTTCAATCCGCACGGCCACATTATTTTCGGACGCAGGAAATACGTCGATGGTATCGCCCCGTACCCGGAAGGTATCTCTGGTGAAATTCATGTCATTCCGCATGTACTGCATATTCACCAGCTTTTCGATAATGGTATCCCTGTCGATTTCCTCTCCCGGACGAAGGGAAAGGCCCATGGTGCTGTAGTCCTCCGGATCCCCCAAGCCGTAAATGCAGGACACGGAAGCCACGATGATAACGTCCTTCCTTTCAAAGAGGGCCATGGTTGCGGAATGGCGCAGCCTGTCGATTTCCTCGTTCCGGGACGAATCTTTCTCTATATAGGTGTCCGTCTGGGGCACATAGGACTCCGGCTGGTAATAATCGTAATAACTGACGAAATAATACACCGCGTTGTCCGGGAAGAAATCCTTGAACTCGCTGGCCGTCTGGGCCGCCAGGGTTTTATTCGGTGAAATAATCAGGGTAGGCCGCTGCACTTCTTCAATTACCTTGGCCATGGTAAAGGTTTTCCCTGTGCCTGTGGCCCCCAGAAGCACCTGGGCCCACTGCCCCTCATTCAGCCCTTCCACCAGTGATTTCACCGCCTTTGGCTGGTCACCGGTAGGCTGAAAAGGCGCCTTCAGCTTGAATGGAACCATGGGCTCCATATACTGCCTTTGTATCCTGCTCTTATCCATAGACATCCTCTTCGCGTAAAGAAAAATGAAACCATTCAAAATGAACAGTTTCATAATCGATATTTTTCTATTTTAATTATACCATGACAGGCAAGTAATTGTGTGTTTGGGGAGAGAAAAAAGGTTCTTAAGATTGATGCGCCCTGCGGCATGAGAGTTCAGAAGGTTCAAAGGGTTCTGAAGTTTGACAGCGGCCTTTGGCCGCTGAGGGTTGTGGATAGCCCCACAGGGGAAACGACTCACTGGATTTTCAGTCGTCTGACGACTCCCTACAAATCCAGTTCGCTGTGCACCGCCTTTGGCGGCTATGAGTATAAAGTCGACGTTACGGGACTTGCGTTTGTGTCATTATTGCTCCCCAGTCATTTCGAGCAATGGTAAGCGCAATATGAATCCTGCCTATCATGGATTCAGTGAAACGAAGTCCTCAAATCTCCCTGCAGAAGACTGCCTGTCGGCAGGCAGCCTCTTAAAAGGAAGGCCTATCTAAATTTTTCGTGTCCCCTTTCCCATCCTAAAGGGAACGCGGGACGTTGCGGGATTTGCCTTTATGTCTCCGGCGCTGCATAGCGAAGAGACCATCACAAAAGCACCGTCCCTTCCGGATCCGGTGCTTTCTTTTATATCTGTGCGCCTTTCTGCAGGCGGCCGATGGCTTCTTTGGCCGCTTTCTGGGCTGCTTCTTTTTTATTTTTTCCTTTGCCTGTACCGAAGTCTTTTCCATTGATGGTAATCTTCATCCAGATGGTTTTGTCATGGTCCGGCCCTTCGTCGCGGATGACTTCGTAGTGAATTTCTGCATCTTTGTGCTTCTGCACCAGTTCCTGCAGGTCCGTTTTGTAGTCATGGTCGTAGTTGCCTTCGTCGATGAGGTCCAGGTATTTCTTCAGGTGACCCAGGATGAAGCGGGATGCCACTTCGTAGTTGTTGTCCAGGTAGATGGCGCCGATGACTGCTTCGAAGGCGTCTCCCAGGATGGAGACCCTTGTCCTTCCGCCGGACATTTCTTCGCCCCTGCCAAGACGCATGTAGTCGCCGATGTGGAACTTGGCGGCACATTCTGCACAGGCCGGTTTGCATACGGCGCTGGCTTTGGCGCGGGTCAGATTTCCTTCAGGCCAGGTAGGAAAGCGTAGGAAGAGGTATTCCCCCACCACCAGGTCCAGTACTGCGTCCCCCAGGAATTCCAGTCGTTCATTGTCATGAATGACTTCGTTCTTATGCTCGTTGGCATAGGAAGTATGGGTGAGGGCGGTGTTCAGGAGCTGGATATTCTGTACGGGAATATTGTTCTCTTCCGCAAATTTCCTTACTTCCTCAAGGCGTTCTTTACGCCTTGTTTCTGCATGGCTCATTCTTCATAGCGCCTCATCACCACAACAGCGTTGTGACCGCCGAAGCCGAAGGCATTGGACATGGTGACGTCCACCTTCACGTCCCGGGGGCCTTCCTGTACATAGTCCAGGTCGCATTCCGGATCCGGAGTCTTCAGGTTCAGTGTCTGGTGTACTTTATTGTGCTCAATGGACAGCACGCATACGATGGCTTCGATAGCGCCGGCTGCGCCCAGCAGATGGCCGGTCATAGATTTGGTGGAGTTGATAACCACGTCATAGGCATGTTTGCCCAGTACATCTTTGATGGCCTTTGTTTCATTCTTGTCGTTCAGGCCGGTGGAGGTACCGTGGGCATTGATGTAGTCAATGTCATCAGGGGAAATGCCTGCGTCGTCGATGGCTTTCTTCATGCAGCGGGCTGCCAGTTCTCCGCCGGGACGGGGAGCGGTGATGTGGTAGGCATCGCCGTTGGAACCGTAGCCGATGACTTCTGCATAAATGTGGGCGCCTCTCTTCTTTGCATGTTCAAGTTCTTCCAGAATGAGCACGCCGCTGCCTTCGCCAAGGACAAATCCGTCTCTTCTTACGTCAAAGGGGCAGGATGCTTCTTCCGGCGGGCATTCGCGGGAGGACAGGGCCTTCATGGCAGCAAATCCTGCCATCGGGGTCTTTGCCACAGCAGCTTCGGTGCCGCCGGCAAACATGACATCCGCATCGCCGTACTGGATGGTTCTGGTGGCGCGGCCGATGGCGTTGTTTCCGGAAGCGCAGGCGGTCACATCTGCCAGTACCGGTCCCATGAGGCCGAAGTTGATGGATACCTGGCCTGCAGCCATATTGGCAATCATCATAGGAACAGCAAAGGGATTGACCTTGGAAGGTCCTCTGGTATCGATGCGATGTACCGTATCTTCCATGGTTCCGATACCGCCGATGCCGGTACCGATGATGGTACCAACGCGATCCGGGTTTTCAGCGCTCATGTCCAGCTTGGCGTCTTCCACAGCCATTCTTGCTGCAGCCACGGCAAACTGCACATTCCGGTCCATATGGCGGACAGCTTTCCTGTCCCCCACATATTTCACCGGGTCAAAGTCTTTCACTTCACCGGCAATGCGGACAGGAAAATCTGCCGCATCAAATTCGGTAATGGGGCCGATGCCCGATTTTCCTGCCATCAGCGCATTCCAGAATTCCTCTGTTCCAATGCCTACAGGAGAAACAACGCCCATGCCCGTAATAACAACTCTTCTTTTTTCCATTAAGGAGCACCTCGCAATAACAATGATAAATATCTATATTCACGGTAGGATAAAACCTCAAAAAAACGGATGACAACGGATCGGTGGTCCGCTTTTTTGAGGCATTTTCCCCATCATACTGGTTTGCCGGGGAAACAATTCCCCGGCTCCATTATGACTATTACTTTCTGATTACTGAATCTGGCTGTCGATGTAGTCTACAGCGTTCTTTACAGTCTTAATCTTTTCAGCAGCATCATCCGGAATTTCGATGTCGAATTCTTCTTCAAATGCCATGATCAGTTCAACGATGTCGAGGGAATCAGCGCCCAGGTCGTCAATGAAAGTAGAATCGATAGTAACGTCAGCTTCGTTTACACCCAGCTGGTCAACAACGATTTTCTTTACTCTGTCAAAAGTGCTCATTATGATTTCACCACCTTTCATTGGGAAATGTACCTTTCTGATTATATTACAAGTAAGGGAGCTTGTCACCTGTTTTCCAAAGAACAGGCCGTTTTTTTAACAGCGTCTCATAAAGCAGGGACTTTCCCTATCCGGATTACATCACAAGTCCGCCGTCTACCACCAGCACCTGTCCGGTGATATAGGAAGAATCGTCGGATGCCAGGAAGCATACGGCCTTGGCAATATCTTCCGGCTGTCCCATGCGTCCCATGGGAATGGAGGAAATCATGCCTTCCCTGATCTTTTCGGGAATGCCGTCGGTCATGGCCGTTTCGATGAAGCCGGGAGCCACAGCGTTGACGCGGATGTTCCGGGCAGCCATTTCCTTGGCGCAGGCTTTGGTAAGGCCGATAACCCCTGCCTTGGCAGCGGCGTAGTTGGTCTGGCCGATATTGCCCATAATGCCGACTACAGAAGAAATATTAATGATAGAGCCTTTCCGCTTTCTCATCATCATGGCAGCAGCTGCCTTGGTGGTGAGGAAATCGCTCTTCAAATCGGTGGCGATGACATCATCCCAGTTGGATTCCTTCATGCGGATGAGGAGGGCATCCCTGTTGATGCCTGCATTATTGACCAGTACGTCCAGCCCGCCGAATTCATCTTTCACTGTTTTGAAAATGCGGTCCACATCTTCACTTTTGGACACATCTCCCTGAATGGTGAAGGCTTTGCCGCCTGCTTCTTCGATTTCCTTCTTCACCGCTTCTGCTGCGTCATGGCTTCCTGCATAATTCAGGGCCACTGCAAAGCCTCTGGCAGCCAGAGCCAGGGCGATGGCCCTGCCGATGCCTCTGGAAGCGCCGGTCACCAGCGCTGTTTTTTCAATATTTTCCATGGATTATTCTCCCTTCAGGGCTTTCACCACTTCATCCACCGTTGCCACGTCTTCTGCATGAACACAGGGCACCTTGCGGTCGATTTTTCTCATGAATCCGGAAAGAACGGTTCCCGGACCCGCTTCTACTGTATAGTCCACGCCGCCGTCAATCATGTTTCTGATGGATTCTTCCCAGTGTACCGGATGAGCGGCCTGGTCTACCAGGTTTTTGCGGATTTCATCGGCCTTTGTTTCTTCTTTGGCATTCACGTTGGCCACCACCGGAATCTTTGTATCATGGATTTCAATGGTATCCAGTACTTCCTTCAGTCTCTTTGCAGCCGGTTCCATAAGGGTGGAATGGAAAGGAGCGCTTACGTGGAGCATGATAGCCCGGCGGGCGCCGGCTGCCTTCAGTGCTTCGCATGCCTTTTCCACAGCCTTCGTAGCCCCGGCAATAACCACCTGTCCCGGGCAGTTGAAGTTCACTGCCTGCACCGGTGCTTCCGGAGTGGTGACTGACTGGCATACTTCCACAATCTTATCCGGTGTAAGGCCGATAACGGCCGCCATGCCGCCTTCTCCCAGAGGAACCGCTTCCTGCATGAAACGGCCGCGGAGATGAACCGTCTTCACAGCGTCAGCAAAGGAAAGGGCGCCGGCTGCCACAAGAGCGGAGTATTCGCCCAGGCTGTGGCCTGCAGCAATGTCCGGTTCCACTCCCTTTTCCTTCAGCACCTGCCATACGGCTACGCTGGCAGTCAGGATGGCGGGCTGGGTGAATTCCGTCTTCATCAGTTCGGAGTCCGGACCTTCAAACATCATTTTGGAAATGGAAAAGCCCAGTGTATCATCTGCTTCTTCAATCAGATGCTTTACAGAATCGTACTTTTCATAGAGATCATGAACCATGCCCACCTTCTGGGAGCCCTGGCCGGGGAAAAGAAATGCAGTTTTCATCATATCACCTCATGGCGTAATACGTAATAGTAACATTGTAGACTTTAGAAATAAACTCATGGGAAGACCGGTTTCCAGTTTCCTGTTTCAGAGACGAAAATCGGAAACTTCAACCTTACAGCCTCACATCCATCTCATCACGTCGCAACCCCAGGTCAAGCCGGCACCGAAGCCGGTGAGTACCACGATATCGCCGTGTTTCACCCTGCCTGCCCGCACTGCTTCATCAAGGGCAATGCCTACGGAGGCGGCGGAGGTGTTGCCGAAACGGTTTACGTTCACCCACATTCTATCCGCCGGCACCTGCAGCCGTTTTGCAATAGCCTGAATAATGCGGTTATTGGCCTGGTGGGCGATAAACATATTAATATCCTCTTTCTTCACGCCTGCTGCGTCCAGCGTTTTCAGGGTAGTGGCCCCCATGTGGCGGACCGCCGCCTTGAATACTTCCGGCCCTTCCATGTGGATATAAATACGGCCGGAATCGATGGCACGGTGAGTGACCGGCTCCGCTACGCCGCTGGCGGGAATGTCTAAGATTTTGCCAAGGCTGCCGTCGGAGCCAAGGTCAGACGCCAGAAGGCCATAGCCTTCTTCCGTTTCTCCAATCACCGCCGCTCCGGCGCCGTCGCCGAAGAGGATACAGGTGGAACGGTCATGCCAGTTCACCAGACGGGACAGGATTTCAGCACCGATAATCAGTACATGTTTGTACATGCCGGCCTTCACCATATTGGAAGCCAGGGCCACTGCGTAGATATAGCCGGAACAGCCGGCGGAAATATCCATGGCACCTGCATGGGTGCATCCCAGCTTGTCCTGCACCAGACAGGCAGTGGAAGGCACCACATAGTCCGGAGAAGCGGTGGCCACCAGAACGAAATCGATATCATCAGCAGTCACTCCGGCTGCCTCCATCGCCTGGCGGGCCGCCTTTACGCAGAGATCTGATGTATTTTCCGACTGGGCGGCAATATGTCTTGTCTCAATGCCTGTCCTGGTGCGGATCCATTCATCGGATGTATCCACCATTTTTTCCAAATCTTCATTTGTCAGTATCTTTTCCGGCGCATAATGACCGGTGCCAAGGATACCGGCAAAACGTTTTGTATTCATCATTAGAAATCCTTTCTCTGAAAAGAGACAGATTCTTACTTCTGAAACAGAATGGGGAAAAGCATCATCCCGTTGAATCTGCTTTTCCAAAATATCCATGCTTCCATAAGGAAGAAAAAATTATGATTCTTTCGGTAATTCCATGTGGGACAGGGTTTCCGCCACCACTTCATCCAGCCGCTGGCTGCAGACGTCCCTGGCCATGCGGATGGCATTCTTGATAGCCCGGGCTTTGGACGCTCCGTGGCAGATGAGAAGGGCTCCTTTGATACCAAGGAGCGGCGCACCGCCGTATTCGGAATAATCCAGACGCTTGGCCATATATTTCTTCAGCGCCGGCTTCAGGAGAAGGCCTCCCAGCTTGGCCCGGATACCGCCTTTCATCACTGCGTCCTTTAAAAGGGCGGCCATGAGCTTTCCGGCTCCTTCCCCGAACTTCAGCACCACATTGCCTGTGAAGCCGTCGGTAACGATGACGTCGAAATCGCCGGTCATCACATCCCGCCCCTCCGCATTGCCTGCAAAGGGAATCACTTTCTGACCGGAGAGCACCTGGTTCGCCTCTGCCACCAGGGGGCTGCCTTTAGCACTTTCCGCACCGATATTCAGAAGTCCGATTTTCGGATGGGAAATGCCCGCCACCTTCACCGCATAAATATATCCCAAAAGGGCATTCTGCACATAGGTTTCCACCTTAGGCTGGGCGCTGGCGCCGGAATCAATGAGGTATGTGTATCCCCCTTTTTCATTGGGGATAGGGGTCAGGATGGCGGGCCTTTCAATGCCCTTAATCCGTCCGATGCCCAGAAGGCCTGCAGTTACCGCAGCGCCGGTGGAACCGGGAGCGATAAGGGCTCCGCACTCTCCGCTTTTTACAAGTCTGGCTCCCACTGATACGGAAGCATCCTTCTTCTTGCGGTATGCCATGCCGGGATGTTCCCCCATTTCAATGACCTGGGACGCATGGTGGATTTCAATGAGGGGATTATTCTCTTCATGATGTTTCTTTAAAATATCACGGATTCGTTCTTCGTCACCTACCAGCACCACAGGAATATGATATTCCCGTACCGCCTGAACAGCGCCAAGAACGATTTCCAGCGGCGCAAAATCACCGCCCATAGCGTCAACTGCGATTTTATCCATGGGACGCCTCCGTCTCACTCAAAATTTCCATAATAAATTTGGCCCGGTATACCTCTTCATCTCCGCGGAAGAAACTGATATATATATGTTTCTTATTTCCCCGCATAAGGACGATGCGTCCCTTGACTATCAGGATAGTTCCGGGAACCACAGGAATCTTGTACTTAATATTTCCCACCTGGGTGGATGCAAAGGGTACTCCCGCCAGAGCTTCCGCAAATCCGGCCGCAGCACCGTAGAGCTTTTCCGCAGACACCATGCCGGCACTGTCGGTCATATCGTCTGTAGTCTTCAAAAGGCCTACGCCCTTCTGCCCCACGTCCAGATCCAGCACCCGAAGCCCTTCCCGGGCCTCTGAAGGCTGGGAAGCTACAAGATGTTCCATGCGTTCCCTCATCTGAGGAATGCCCAGGGTCTGCCTGTCCAGCCGGATGGTGGCTACAGATACAGAAAAACGTTCTGCCAGATCTCCGTCTGTCAGACATGGATTTTGGCGAAGTAAATTCTGTATCGCTTCTCGTCTTTGGTTTTTATCCATTTTCCGTTTTTCCGTCATTTTTATCACCTGCTGATAATACTATACCACAACCATGCAAGTACTGCACCAGAAAATTGGATAAAAGGAGAAATTTTCGATTTCATCCTGTTTTCCGTTCTCCCCGCTCGGCCCTTTGTGAAAAGAAGCCTTCCGGCAGAAAAAAAGCATAGTCCATTTGAGCCGGCAGAAATCAGATTTTTGTTATTTCTGCTGTTATCACCAGATAAGAAGTTAGAAGGTAGATGGTAGAAGGTAGAAGATAGAGGCCAGACGGTCCGCCGGAGAGGTCATTCCGAGCGAAGCGAAGAATCTCGGTACCTGCCGTTAGTGGAACTAAAGTGGGTAAATACCAATCGGCGGGTGGGATGAAAAAACATCAGACCCACAGATAGCAGACTGCCGATTGCTATTGATTGCTAAGGATATAAAAAGACCAGAACCCAGGACCCAAAAACAAAAACTATAAATTTATACTATCATTTATAAATGTATGATTTTATTCCTGTATTTCAGTAAAAATTCTCATTGACTTATTGTCTCATATGGAATAAACTACAGTGAATACAGGATACAACATCATTTTCAGTTTGTCAAACAATCATTTCTTTTCGTATTATATTTTTAAAACTATTCAGGAGTGATACTATGAAATTTCCAAAGCTTCACATTGGTGACCTCACCGCCAATATCCCGATCATCCAGGGCGGCATGGGCATCGGCGTCAGCCTTTCCGGACTGGCCGGCGCTGTGGCAAAAGAAGGGGGTATCGGCGTCATTTCCGCCGCCCAGGTAGGTTTCAATGAACCGGATTTCCGCACCAACACAGTGAAGGCCAATATCCGTGCTCTGAAGGACCAGATTCAGAAGGCCAGGGAAAAAGCAAGAAACGGGATTATCGGCGTAAACATCATGTGGCGGGGCCAGCATTATGAAGACTACGCCCGCACCGCCGCCGAAAACGGAGCGGACATCATCTTCTCCGGCGCCGGCCTGCCGGCGGACCTTCCTGTATGTGTGGAGGGGACCGATACGAAAATTGCGCCCATCATCGGTTCTCCCAAAGCAGCCCGGGTTATTCTGAAGCTGTGGGCAAAGCACCATAACCGCACTGCCGATCTGGTGGTCATCGAGGGGCCGAAAGCCGGCGGCCATCTGGGCTACACCAGAGAACAGGTCAAAATGCATGAAAGCGACGGCTATGAAAAGGAAATCAAGGAAATCCTCGACGTAGTCAAAGAATTTGAAGAAAAATTCCACAAGCGGATTCCTGTCATCTTCGGCGGCGGTATTTTCGATAAAAAGGATATTGAACATTACCTTTCCCTCGGCCTCTCCGGCGTGCAGATGGCTACCCGCTTCGTAGCCACTAAAGAATGCGATGCTTCTGACGCTTTCAAAAATATGTACGTGAAAGCAAAAGAAAAAGACGTCACCATCGTGCAGAGCCCGGTTCATATGCCCGGCAGGGCCCTTCTGAACCCCTTTGTATGTGCTGTGCAGCAGAGAAGAATGCCGGTAACCAACTGCTTCCACTGCCTTAAGACCTGCGACCCCGGCACCACCCCCTACTGCATCACCCAGGCCCTCATCCGCGCCGTCAAAGGAGATGTAGACCACGGCCTCGTCTTCTGCGGTGCCAATGCATGGCGGATTAATAAAATCACCACGGTTCACGACCTGTTCACCGAACTGGTGGAAGGAACGGCAAAG
The DNA here is from genome assembly GCF_937959425.1 of uncultured Dialister sp. Taxonomy (GTDB): domain Bacteria; phylum Bacillota; class Negativicutes; order Veillonellales; family Dialisteraceae; genus Dialister. The sequence goes on along the minus strand of NZ_CALGPS010000031.1, from coordinate 431 downwards.
GCGTAAGAGACTGAACCCTCTGGGCGCAGAGGGGCGCCGCTGACGCGGCAGGTTGTATAAAAAGGTTGTGTGCGCTTCGCGCAAAGAGGCCGGTTTCAAAAGGTTCAAAGAGTTCTGTGGGTTCAGAGGGGGAAGGTTGACGGGGCCTGGGGCCCCAAGGGTTCTTAAGGTTCTTAAGTTTGACAGACGCTCTGCGTCTGAGGGTTGTGGATTGCCGCTAACGCGGCAATAAATATAAAGTCAGCGTTACGGGATTACCTTTCCTCCCTCATCGTCATTCCCAGCCGCAGGCGAAGAATCTTGGTGCATGCCGCATATGAGGCAATCGGAATAAATACTAACCAGCGGGAAGGCTGCCCTTTGGCAGTCTGTTCATCCTGCAGTCCCGTGATTTTATATCTAGGAAGCATTTGGGCTGCCGGCTAAAAATC
>NZ_CALGPS010000030.1 GCF_937959425.1 uncultured Dialister sp. | reverse complement strand
TGACAACTTTTTTTCGGTCGATGCCTTAACGCAATAGCATTGCCCTGAATAGGGGTGGCAAGGGAACTGGAGTCACTCCAGCGAACTGGATTCGTAGGGGAGCCTAAGCGACCTGAGAATCCAGTGAGTCGGTGATAGCCGTGCTGTAGGGAGCCGCAGGCGACTGAGAATCCAGTGACACGCTTCCCTTTGGGTAAGTCCGGCGCAGCCGGATAGGGGGGCCACCGGAGGTGGCCTAATCACCGTAGTGTCGTATCATGCATATGATGCTCAACGTGTCAAGCCGTACTCAGCTAATTGCTAATTGCTAATTGCTAATTGCTGTCGCCTCTACGCCAAGCGCTCCTTTCTGCCGCAAGGCAGCATTCTTGAGGGAGTTTTCTCGGCTCCGTTTCACTTCCTCCATGTAAGGCAGGATTCATATCGGCTTGTACTTCCGCTCGAAATGACGGGGGAGCCATAGTGGCACAAAAGTAAATCTCGTAAAGCAGATTTTATATTGCGCCCATAGGGCGCCACCACAACCCTCGCCCGCAAAGCGGGCGCCAAACCTAAGAACCCTTGGCCCCGGGCCCATCAATCCGTTGAACCTTTTCCCTATACCCTCTGAACCCGGCTTTTCTTTCCAACCATTCCTTAAAAATGATAAAATAAAAGAAAAGCATTGCATTTTGCCCGAAGGCAGAAAGGAGACCATCATGACTGATTTGGAAAGACTGAAGGATATGATCAAAAACCATCACCGCATCGTTTTCTTTGGCGGTGCCGGCGTATCTACGGAGTCCCATATTCCCGATTTCCGAGGAGCCAACGGCATTTACAGGCAGAAGACAGATCTTCCCTGGACGCCGGAGGAGATGCTGTCCCACCATTTCTTCGAGGAACATCCGGTGGAATTTTTCAAAAATTACAAAAACTTTGCGGAAGCCATGGCGGCCGCTAAACCGAACCGGGCCCATTATGCCCTGGCCAGGCTGGAAGAGGAGGGGAAACTTCTGGGTGTGGTGACCCAGAATATCGACGGCCTTCACCAGAAGGCAGGCAGCAGGAATGTGATGGAACTCCACGGCTCCATTCTTCGAAATTACTGCACCGAGTGCGGCCGTTCCTACGACGTGGACAGTTTCCTTTCCCTCTGTGATCCCGTGCCGCACTGCCCTTACTGCGGAGGCATCGTGAAACCGGACGTAGTGCTCTATGAAGAACCGCTGGATATGGACACCATGGAAGATGCCATGGACGCCATCCAAACGGCGGATATGCTCATCATCGGAGGCACCAGTCTGGTAGTCTATCCCGCCGCCGGCTTCATCAACTACTTCACCGGTGACGCACTGGTCATGATCAACCAGGATGAAACAGGGAAAGACAGGGACTGCAGCCTTGTATTTCATGACAGCGTAGGAAAGATTCTGGGAGAAGCCGTTTTGAAATGCGCTGAAGGGCGTGAGGGTTGACTGCCCTTTGAACCCGAGTCTTGACGGGGCTTTTGCCCTGAGGGTTCTAAGGTTGTGCGCAGCCTGCGGTTTTGAGGATTGTGGTTTCGCCCTTATAATTATGGTGGAAGCCATCATGGTAAAATCAATTTAGCGGGCTGGCGTGCTGGGAAAACCATACAACCTCGCTTCCCACGGAGGAAAGTATCTCTTATGAGCCTGCTATAAGAAGCCCGCTGCAGGGCTTCTGCCTTCCAAAGGAAGGGGGCTAAAAACTGCGGCGAAGCCGCCACCACAACCCTCGGCGGCAGAGCCGCCGTCAAACCTAAGAACCCTTGGACCCAGACCCATCAATCTTAAGAACCTTTCCGCGCCCAAAGGGCGCACAACCTTCTGAACCCGGACCGATTTGCGGCCCGCAGCGGCCCGATTTCATAAAAATATTTCACAAAATCATTTGACATGCCCTTTTTAAAAGGGTATAATACTCCTTGTGAGATTTGTCCGGAAACCACTAGCCCCGGAGGAAGGACGATGTCTTGCGGTTCTGTTTTTTATTCAGGAGGAATCATTTATAATGAAAACCACATTTATGGCCAATGCGGGCAACATTACCCGTAAATGGTATATCGTAGATGCTGAAGGACTGACCGTTGGCCGCCTGGCTGCCAACGTTGCCAAAGTTCTGTCCGGCAAAAATAAACCTACCTACACACCGCATGTTGATACCGGTGACAACGTCATCATCATCAATGCAGACAAAGTCGTTCTGACAGGCAAGAAAGAACTGAAGAAAGTTTACTTCCACTACACCGGCTACATCGGTGGCGACAGATACCAGAAGGCCGGAGATGCTCTTCGCGAAAGACCGGTATGGGTTGTAGAACATGCTATCCGCGGCATGCTCCCGAAGAACAAGCTCGGTGCCCAGATGTATCGTAAACTTCATGTTTATGCAGGCAGCGAACATCCGCATGCAGCACAGAAACCTGAAGAATTAAAGTTTGATATCCGTTAACCGGAAGGGAAGGAAATAAGAAATGGCAGAAGCTACATACTACGGCACCGGCCGCAGAAAGACATCCGTTGCCAGAGTCCGTCTGGTACCGGGACAGGGTAATATTACAATCAACGGCCGCGATCTGAAGGATTACTTCGATCTGGCTACTCTTGAACTCATCATTAAACAGCCGCTGGAACTGACCGGAACCACCTCCGCTTACGACGTTATCGCCAACGTACAGGGCGGCGGACGTACAGGCCAGGCAGGCGCTATCCGTCACGGCATCTCCAGAGCACTGCTGGACGTAGACGCAGACTACAGAAAAGTACTGAAGAGTGCAGGTCTGCTCACCCGTGATCCGAGAATGAAAGAACGTAAGAAATACGGTCTCAAGAAAGCAAGAAAAGCAAGCCAGTTCTCCAAACGTTAATCCGTTTCCGAATGGCAGAAACGCTCATGGTTATCCATGGGCGTTTTTCTTATGGGTGAAATAGAAATCAGACGATAGACGATAGACGATAGATGTCAGACGGTCAGACGGTCAGATGCCGGACTCCCCGCCGGACACCGGTCATCATGAGCAACAGTGAAGGATCTCGGGAAAAGGCAATTATAGGTGATGCGCCGGTATTGTTTAGTGTACTAGTGAGCTAGTTGGAGTCACTTACGGTATACACCAGAAGTATTTCCCAAAGACCGGTTTAATAACGTATGGGTCACTATCGATACTTAGCGAGATCTTTCGCCTGCGGCTCGAATGACCATCTCAGGCGGGAAGATAAGCGCGTAATGCAGGCTCCTTTCTCAGAAAGGAGCTGGGCGAAGCCCTGAGGATAGGCCTTTTTCCGGCAAAGGCGCCGCCGAAAGCGGCTTTTTACGAAAGAGTCACATGAGGCCCCTGCGGGGCCTCGGATTTTCTACGAAAATCCGCTATCCTCCGTCGCCTGCGGCGACACCAACGGCCGGGCTTTAAGGTGTTCGCTTTGTGTGCAGGCTATGCTCACATATTAGCCCGGCTCAGAAGTCCTATGCAGGACTTCTGCCTTCCAGAGGAAGGAGGCTCTGGCTCTTCGTCATGCAGCACTGGTGACACTAATGGCAAGCACGTAACGCTGACTTCATAATCATTGCCGCGAAGCGGCAATCCACAACCCTCGGCGGCGGAGCCGCCGTCAAACCTAAGAACCCTTGGGCCACAGGCCCATCAAACTTAAGAACCTTTTCCCCGCCCCCTTGAAACATAACCCTTCTACACAACCTGCGGCGAAGCCGTGCCCCTTTTTACTTGCGGCGTCAGCCGCCACCACAACCCTCGGCCTGTGCACGTTCTGCAGAGGACGTGCAAGTTAGTCGAAGTTGGACCTTAGCCTGCCCATAAAAGGGCTTTCCTTGTAGGCGACTGACCGATAGGGCCGTCAACCTTCTCCGCTGAACCTTTCCGCGCCCAAAGGGGGTGTCAATATGGTATAGTATAACCAAAGGAGTAACCAAAGGAGGGAAACGCCATGACATTTACACCCATTGACAGGAGCCATTGGGAGAGGGAGGAGTATTTCTCCTATTTCTTAAACGAAGTGCCCTGCATGTACAGCATGACCGTGAACCTGGATGTCACGCCCATCATGAAAAGGAAAGAGAGACCCTATCCCGCCATGCTCTATTTCCTTTCGGTGGTGGAAAACCACCACAAGCGCTACCGTATGGGCTTTAACCACAAGGGGGAATTGGGGTATTTTGATGTAGTACACCCAAGCTACACCATTTTCCACAAAGATGACCATACCTTCTCCAGCCTGTGGACCGAATACAGCGAAGACTATGACCATTTCCTCGCCTCCTACGAGGACGATGAAGCCCGATACGGCAGCGTGAAGGGACTCTTCGGGAAACCGAACAGGCCCTTGAATCTTTTCCCTGTGTCAGTCATCCCCTGGGTGCCCTTCCAGTCCCTCCACCTCAGCTTCCCCAAAGCTTTCCGCTTCTTCTTCCCCATGTACACACTGGGCAGACTCCATCGGAAAAGAAGCCATTACTACATGCCCCTGGCCCTGGAAGTCCACCATGCTGTCTGCGACGGATACCACGCAGGACGGATTTTCAAAGAAGTACAGTCCCTGATTAACCAGTGGAGGTGAACCATGAACAGAAAAGAACTGATGAACTTTCTGGAAAGGAAAGGCCTCCTCTCGCCGGAAGACAGCCTCACCATAGTCAGCGGAAAAGAGGCTGCCAGTCTCCCTTTGAACCTCTGCCACATTCTCATCGTCCGTGACCTTTCCGAAATAGACGAGAAGGCCCTCTGCCGCCGCCTCCTTGCCGCCTATGACGAAACATCGCCGGTGATTCTCCTTTCCGGAGAGGGCATCCTTCGCCTGAGCCTGAAGGAAATGGAAATGCGGAGTCCCGGAGAAAAGGAAACCATCCTCTTCGACAGCAGGAAAGCAATCCACCGCCCGGCCTCCCCCTGGAACCTGGAAGCCCTGGACAGCACCGTCCACCGGCTTCTGGAGCCGGGAGGCTGCCCCTGGGACCGCTCCCAGACCCATGAGACCCTCCGTACCTATTTCATCCAGGAAGTTTACGAAGTCATCGACGCCATCGACAGAGGGGACATGGACAATCTGAAAGAAGAACTGGGAGACGTACTCTTCCAGATTCTCTTCCACGCTGCCCTCGCCGAAAAAGAAGGATATTTCACCATGCAGGACGTGGCAGACGGCATCCGGGACAAAATGGTGAAACGGCACCCCTTCGTTTTCGATAAAAACAATACCGATTCCACCCTTTCGGCGCCCCGGGAGTGGGAAAAACGGAAAAGAATTGAAAAAAACAGGAAATATCTGCTTTCCGGCGTGCCCAAAGGCTTGCCAAGTCTGCTATTAACGTGTATAATTCAAAAGAAAGTTAGTTCCAATGGGATTCAGAACTTATTACAGTCTGAAGACCTTCCGGTGGAAATGAAAAATCAGATTTCCCGCTTCCTGGAAGATGACCGTGAAATGGACAGAGAAATGAAAGCAGGCGCTTTCCTCTTCGAACTCGTCCATTATCTGCAGGAAAAAGGAATAGAGCCGGAACTGGCTTTGCATCGATACGCCGCAGCCTATATGAGAAAACTCCGTGCCTTCGAGGACTACGTCATCGAAAAAGGCGGAACCATCCCGGACCTCTCTCCGGAAGAAACCCTGCGGCTCTGGAAAGATTTCCTTGCAGAATGACCTTCCCTGTTGGAACTAAAGACGGTTTAACCGCCAATTATTAAAGGAGGATGTTTAGTTATGAACAAAACAGAACTCATCACAGCAGTTGCCCAGGAAGCAGAAATGACAAAGAAAGACGCTGAAAAAGCTGTCAAAGCAGTCCTTGACGTAGTATCCCAGGCTCTCGTTAAAGGCGACAAAGTACAGCTCATCGGCTTCGGCACCTTCGAAGTCCGTCAGCGCAAAGCCCGCGTAGGCCACAACCCGTCCACCCAGGCAGAAATCAAGATCCCGGCATCCAAGACCCCGGCATTCCGCGTTTCCAAACAGCTGAAAGAAAAAGTCAACGCAAAGAAGACAAGAGCAAAGAAAGCAAAGAAATAATCCATAAACAAAAGCCTCCCGCCGGGAGGCTTTTAACGTGCGGCAGATCCTGTGATTGAAATGGATAGCATAAAGATGATTGATACCATTTCATCATTTATGCATTCGACTCATTGACGAATAGGTTTGTTTCCTTTTACAATAAGGAGGATAAATAGTTCGCGGTGTTATTTTTGCTGATTACGGCATCTTTTCATACCTTATGATCTGATAAATTTTATAATTTAAAACGATATTCAATTCTTTTTGCTTTAATACTATAAAATTCACATCAAATAGGAAGGAGCTCCCATGGAAAAGACGTCATTTGGCAGAGAAGGGGAGGCGTTGGCCAGGCAATATCTGGAGAATAAGGGCTATCGTTTTTTGGATGCCAATTTCAGGACTTCCCATAGTGAAATTGACCTTATTATGGATGATGGCGATGTTCTTGTCTTTGTGGAGGTTAAGTCCCGCCATAATCGAAGGTATGGAGAACCGGTGGAGGCAGTGAATCCATTCAAGCAGCGGCATATCCGATTTGGAGCCAGAGCTTATGTATTAAAAAAGAAAATCGTAGACAGGCGTATTCGGTTTGATGTGGTGGAAGTTATGGTACCTCGAGAAGGAAAGCCCCTCTTCCGTCATACCAGGAATGCATTCTGATATTTTATCTCTATGGAGGGAATTCATATGTATGCAAAAGTTCTTGGAACAACGACCTTCGGCTTGAATGGACATGTAATCGGTGTAGAGGTAGATATTAACAAAGCATTTCCTGCCTTTGATATCGTTGGCCTTCCTGCGGCGTCCATCAAGGAATCGAAAGAGAGGGTTCATTCAGCTATTCGGAATTCCGGATATCATTTTCCTGTGGATAAGGTAACCGTGAATTTGGCTCCGGCTGATTTAAAGAAGGATGGATCCGGGCTGGATCTGCCTATTGCCATGGGACTTTTAGCAGCCAGCGGTGAAGTGCCTCTTGAATGTTTTCAAAATACGATTTTTATCGGTGAATTGTCACTGAAAGGTGAAATAAGACCGGTGCCAGGCATCCTTTCCATGGTGCTGGCCGGTAAGGAAGCGGGGGTATCTCGCTTTTTTATGGCCCCCTCTGTGACGAATGAAGCACTTTTATGTGAAAATATTGAGGTTTATGGACCCAAAACATTAAGAGAACTGATTGAATTTCTGGTAGGAAAGAGAGCTATGGCTCCAGCAGTTCGGCATGAGTCGGAAAGGCCTGCTATCAATGACGTGGATTTTGCAGAAGTTCAGGGGCAGGTTATGGCAAAGCGGGCTATGGAAATTGCAGCGGCCGGTGCTCATAATGTGCTCATGACAGGGCCGCCCGGTTCCGGAAAAACCATGCTGGCTCGCCGTATCACTACCATTCTTCCGCCTATGACCCGTGAAGAGGCTCTGGAAGTGACAAAGATATACAGTGTGGCCGGACTGTTCAAAGCGGAAGATATTATGAGGGAAAGACCCTTCAGAAGTCCCCATCATACTATTTCTATGGCAGGATTGATTGGAGGAGGGACCATACCAAGGCCTGGAGAAGTTACGCTGGCTCATCGAGGTGTACTTTTCCTTGATGAACTTCCTGAATTTCCACGTTCAGTGCTAGAAGTACTTCGACAGCCTTTGGAAGACAGGGAAGTTCATATTTCCAGAGTGAATGCATCTTTTACTTATCCTGCAGATTTTATTCTTATCGCCGCCATGAATCCCTGTCCCTGCGGCTATCTGGGAGATCCGGATCACCCCTGTACCTGCACGGATGGTGAAATCAGAAGCTATGGAAGAAAGATTTCAGGTCCCCTTTTAGATCGTATTGACCTTCACGTTTCGGTGCAGAGGCCTAAGTACAGCGAACTGACTGCTACAATTAAAGGAGAGGCTTCGGTAGATATTGCCAAACGGGTAGAGGAAGCGAGGAAGGTACAGGCAGAAAGACTTGCACCTTGGCATATGCAGAACAATGCCCAGATGGGGCACAGGCAGCTGAAAGAAACATGTCATTTGGACAAGGATGGAACGGAAATGCTTAGGGAAGTCTTTGAAAAACTTCACCTTTCAGCGCGAAGCTATGACAGAATCATCAAGGTAGCCCGTACCGTGGCTGATTTGGATGGGAAAGCAGGAATAGAAGCCTCTCATGTGGCGGAAGCCATCAGTTATAGGAACATGATACCCCGGAGGTGACTATGGACAAGTACGCAGCTGCCCTGCCGGGATGTCCCCGTCTCGGTGCTAAACGTATGCGGGGCCTTATTGAGTATTTTCATACGGCAGAGGATGCATGGAAAGCGTCAGATGAGGATATACGAAAATCCCATGTGCTCCATGGAAATGGAGAAGCCGCTTTTCTTTCATGGCGCCATGAAACAGATCCTGAGCAGGTTGTGGAGAAAATGATTCAAAATGGAATTCGCTGCTGTACCTGGGAAGAGGAAGAGTATCCGGCTCTCCTTCGAACCACTGCCAATCCGCCGGCTGTACTTTTTTATAGAGGAAAGCTCCCGGACAATGAAAAACTCATAGCCATAGTGGGCTCCAGGAAAGCGACTGCCTACGGAGTGCAGACGGCAGGACGATTTGCAAAGGGGCTGGCGGAAGAAGGGGTTACCATTGTTTCCGGCGGCGCCAGAGGCATTGACAGTGCTTCCCATGAAGGAGCTTTGGAAGGGAAAGCACCAACCATAGTGGTGGCAGCTTTTGGCTTGGACAGGGTGTATCCCCCGGAAAATCGGAATCTTTTTCATCAAATCGTGGAAGAAGGAGGCGCTATTATTTCCGAATACCCTTTGGGAACGCCTCCTTTGGGAAGGCAGTTTCCTGCGAGAAATCGAATCATTGCAGGTATGTGTAGAGGTGTTATCGTAGTGGAAGCTGCCGAGCGAAGCGGATCCCTCATTACATCGGATTTTGCCCTGGAGGAAGGCAGAGATGTCTTTTCCGTTCCCGGAAGTATCTATATTCCGTCCTGCAAAGGAACAAATCAGCTTATTCGAAATGGTGCCATCTGCTGTACCTCTTATAAAGATGTGCTTTCTGAATATGGATGGGAAAAGCAGGAAGAAAAGGCGGAAGCCCGAAAGATGGGGATGGAAGCTTTGACCCTTGAAGAAGAAATGGTATATAAATTCTGCTGTACGGAAAATGAAGTGCAGGCAGAGGACATTCTACAGCAGTCCGGCCTTTCCGTCGTCAAGCTCACTATGCTGCTTCTCCGTCTCCAGCTGAAGGGATACATCAAAGAAACCGGACCGGGGAGGTATGTGGTCATAGGGCAGTGAGATGGGGTCCGCTTACTGCTATCCGTCCTGCATTGCCCCCAGGCATCCGCTGTCGGCTGTCCGCTGCTTGCTGTCCATTTATCGCGGTCTCGACCCCGACCTCGACCCCGACCGCGCCGCCAGGCGCTCACCAGCTCACTAAATTCCCCTTGCCATTTCTCTTTTTTCCTATATAATTACATATGATTCATATGACTTTACTATGAATGAGGTGCCTCTGCCAGAAAAGCACTGATTAAATCGTTATCGGATTTAATTCTTGTATTTTTATTCAATGCAAGGAATCAGTCGACGCGAATAGCGAGCTATTTAAGGAGACTGATGACGCAGTATTGGATAAAAATACATATGAAATTCGATTCTGCGAATTAATCAGTGCTTCCCTAGGGATGAATCAGTGCATCCCTCGGGCAGGGGCTGATATAGGGTGCCGGTGATTTCTGCAGGAGCAGAGGTTTCCGGTGTTCGTTTTTTCCCTGTTGTCAGAGGAGGAAATAGATTTGCCGATTACAAGAACGATTACGATAGAGAAGAAGAAACGGGGCCGAAAGGCGAAGGTGGCATCTGCTGCACCGGTGCTTTTCAAGCGGAAGCCGAATCCGAAGGGGAAGACCCTGGTGGTGGTGGAATCACCGGCTAAGGCGAAAACCATCGAAAGGATTCTGGGGCCTTCCTACAAGGTCATGGCGTCCAAGGGCCATCTCCGGGATCTGCCCCAGAAGAAGCTGGGCGTGGATATTGAGAACGGTTTCACGCCGGAATATGTGGACAGCAGCGAACGGGAGTCCATTATCAAGGATCTGCAGAAGGAAGCGAACCGCTCGAAGTCCGTCCTTCTGGCAACGGACCCTGATCGGGAAGGGGAAGCTATTTCCTGGCATTTGTCCAAGCTTCTGGATGTAAATCCCGAGGACAATGTGCGCATCGCTTTCCATGAAATCACGCCGCCGGCCATCAAGGAAGCCATCAAACATCCGGGTCCCATCGACATGAACCGGGTGGATGCCCAGCAGGCCCGCCGGGTGCTGGACCGGCTGGTGGGCTACAAGCTGTCGCCCTGGCTGTGGAAGCTGATTTACCGCGGCCTTTCTGCCGGCCGCGTGCAGTCTGTGGCTACCCGCCTCATCTGCGAAAGGGAAGAGGAAATCAAAGCTTTCAAGCCTGAGGAGTACTGGACTGTAGAAGCTCTGTACAAGAAGGAGGACGCTGAAACCTTTACGGCAAAGCTGGTGCAGATCGATGGGAAGGAGGCAGCCCTTCACAATAAGGAGGAAACGGACGCCGCAGTGGCGGACATTGACGGGAAGACCGCCGAGGTCACCTCCGTCACCCGCTCCCGGAAGCAGCGGAAGACAAAGCCTCCCTATACCACCTCCACCATGCAGCAGGATGCGGTGAACCGGCTGAATTTCCCCTCCCGGAAAACCATGATGCTGGCCCAGGCCCTTTATGAAGGCATTGAAATCCCGGGGCACGGCCATGTGGGGCTCATTACCTACATGCGTACCGACTCCGTCCGTATTTCCGATGAAATGATTGCCCAGGTGCGGCCCTACATCGAGACGGTGTACGGCGAGGAATACCTGCCGCCTAAGCCCAATGTGTTTGCGAAATCCAAGAAGGCCCAGGATGCCCACGAAGCCATCCGTCCCACGAGTCTCCAGTTTCCGCCGGATGCACTGACATCCGTGCTCTCCAGGGATCAGATGAGGCTCTACACCCTCATCTGGAACCGTTTCATCGCCTCCCAGATGGCGCCCCAGATCCAGCAGACCACCACCGCCCTTCTCCAGAGCGGCCGGTGCACCCTCCGGGCCAGCGGCAGCCATGTCCTCTTTGACGGTTTCACCGTCATGCAGCCGGCGAAGGAAAAGAAGAAGGAAGGGGAGGGAGAAAATTTCCTGCCGCCTTTGAAAAAAGGGGAAATTGTCCAACATGTAAAGACAAAGGGAGAGCAGCATTTCACCGCTCCGCCGCCGAGATACACCGAAGCCAGCCTCATCAAGACACTGGAAGAAAAGGGTATCGGCCGGCCCTCCACCTATGCGCCTATCCTGGACACCATCCAGAAGAGAAAGTATGTGGTGAAGGAAGGAAAACAGTTCGTGCCTACGGAAATCGGATTTAAAGTGACGGACCTCCTGAAAAAATATTTCGACGGCATTATTAACGTGGATTTCACCGCCAACCTGGAAACCTGGCTGGATAAAATTGCCGAAGGCCGGGCCACCTATAAAAAGGTGATGACCGATTTCTATAAAGTCTTCGACAAGGAACTGGAAGCAGCCAACGGCCAGACGGAAAAGGAAAAGAAGGAAAGCCAGGAAGTCACAGATGTGAAATGCGAAAAGTGCGGTGCCAACATGATCGTGAAAATGGGCCGCTACGGCAAGTACCTGGCCTGCCCTAACTATCCGGACTGCAAAAACATCAAACCCTACAGCGTCCTTCAGGGACCGGAGGAAGTGTCCGACGTGAAATGCGATGAATGCGGCACCCTCATGGTCTATCGCGACGGCCCCTACGGAAGATACCTGAAATGCCCGAACTGCCATGCCAATAAGGCCATCGTGGTGGATACAGGCATTACCTGCCCCAAATGCCATGAAGGCCACATGGTGCAGAGAAAGACAAAGAGAGGCCGCACCTTCTACGGCTGCAGCCGCTACCCCAAGTGCGACATGGCCCTCTGGAACGAACCGGTGGACCGGTTCTGCCCCACCTGCGGCTCTATCATGGTAAAGAAAACATATAAGAGCGGCAAAGAACTTATCTTATGCTCCAACCCCGACTGTCCTACGAACCCGAAGAAAAAGGGAAAGAAGACGGCTGATAAGAAGACAGACGATAAAAAGTAGAACATAGAAGGTGGGGCGGCTTGTATGGATACGCCCCCAGGGCGTGAGGGTTGACGGGGCTTTTACCCCGAAGGTTCTCAAGATTGACGGCACCTGCGGCGCCGAGGGTGGTGGTGGCGGCTTCGCCGCAGTATAAAAGCCGCCTGTCGGCGCCCCCTTTGGTGCCTTACGGCACCACCTTTCCCCCGCTGAAGCGGGGGCACTATGGACGCTTGCCAATGTGCCACATGACTCTGTGGGAAAGCGTAGAGCGGTTTATTCTGTCCCCCGGATGGGGGAAAGTCCGGCGAAGCCGGATAAGGGGGAGCCACCGAAGGTGGCTAATTCACCGTAATGCATAGCAAGAATTAAGCAGCAGGAGAGCAATCCCGTAACGCAGGATCCTTTCTCAGAAAGGAGCTGGGCGAAGCCCTGAGGATAGGCCTAGTTTACTCCGTCATGCACTACTGGTGACACAAATGCAAGTCCCGTAACGCTGACTTCATAATCATTGCCCGAAGGGCAATCCACAACCCTCAGCAGCGGAGCTGCTGTCAAACCTAAGAACCCTCAGGCCGAAGGCCGGTCAAACTTAAGAACCTTTTTCCCTCACAACCTGCGGGCCCTACGGGCCCGCCCCCTTTGGTGCTGACGCACCACCTTCCCCTCCGCATGCGGGGGGACTATATGTGGGAGAACCTTTTGAACCCGGGGCCGCTTTGCGGCCCCATATAGGAGAAATAAATTGAATGATCATATAACAGTTATCGGCGCCGGTCTGGCGGGCAGCGAGGCTGCCTGGCAGCTGGCGGAAATGGGGATTCCCGTTACTCTTATAGAGATGAGACCCCAGAAGCAGACGCCTGCCCATCATACCGCCTATTTCGGCGAGCTGGTATGCAGCAATTCCCTTCGGGCAGCAGCCCTTACCAATGCGGTGGGGCTCCTGAAGGAGGAAATGCGTCATCTCCGTTCAGTCATCATGAAGGCTGCCGACAGCCATACCGTTCCTGCCGGCGGAGCGCTTGCGGTGGACCGCATGGGCTATGCCGAAGAGGTGACCCGCCTTGTGAAGGAACATCCCCTTGTTACTTTCGAGGAAAGGGAAGTGACCTCCATTCCGGAAGAGGGCATCGTCATTATCGCCACCGGCCCCCTCACCGAAGGGCCCCTGGCGGAGGATATTGAAAAATTCTGCGGCGGAGAAGGATTTCATTTCTATGACGCAGCAGCCCCTATCGTGACGAAGGAGTCCCTGGACATGGACGTGGTTTACCGCATGTCCCGCTACAACAAGGGGGAAGCGGCTTACCTGAACTGCCCCATGAATGAGGAAGAATACAAAGCCTTCCGGGAAGCCCTCTGCCAGGCAGAAATGGCGCCGGTTCACGGCTTTGAAAACAAGAAAGTATTCGAAGGCTGCATGCCCATCGAAGTCATGGCTGCCAGGGGAGAGGACACCATGCGGTTCGGCCCCATGAAACCGGTGGGACTGCCGGATCCCCGCACCGGGAAGGACCCCTACGCCGTGGTGCAGCTTCGCCAGGACAATGAAGACGACACCATGTACAACATTGTAGGCTTCCAGACCCATTTGAAATGGGGCGAACAGAAGCGGGTATTCGGCATGATTCCCGGCCTTGGCCATGCGGAATTCATCCGCTACGGCGTCATGCACCGGAACACCTACATGGACTCCCCGGACCTTTTGAACGCCACCATGGAAACAAGAAAAAGAGAGGGCCTCTTCTTCGCCGGACAGATGACCGGCGTGGAAGGATACGTGGAATCCGCCGCCTCCGGCATTGTGGCCGCCTGGAGCGCCGCTTCCCGCTTTCTGGGAAAACCGCCGGTGGCCTTCCCGAAAGAAACGGCCATCGGTGCCCTCTGCCATTATATTTCCCACTACGAAGGGAAAAACTTCCAGCCCATGAACGTCAACTTCGGCCTTATTCCGCCGCTGGAAAAACGGGTGCCGAAAAAAGAAAAGAACCAGCGGCTGGCAGAAAGAGCCCTGGCCGCGCTGGATGAGTTTATAGCCGCTTCACGGAGGTGAGGACACGCCTTTGGCGTGAGGGTTCAAAAGGTGCAGGTTCAAAGGGGTGAAGATGGCGCCTGCGGCGCAATATAAAGAAAACCTTTACAACCGGGCTTCACCCGGGGAAACAGGCCAACCGCCCTTACGGGTGAAAAAAGCGGCCCCCCTTTTGGTGGCGAACGAAGTGAGCCAATCAGCAGAATGTTTATCATGCTATGTGATACAGGAAGGCATATCCCGTAACGCAGGCTCCTTTCCCAGAAAGGAGCTGGGCGGAGCCCTGAGGATAGGGCCTTTCTCCAGTATAGGCGCCGCTGAAGGTAGGTTTTACGAAAGAGTCATTAGGCCCCTGCGGGGCCTCGGCCTTTCTGCGAAAGGCCGCTATCATCCGGCGCCTACGGCGCCACCTTCTTCCAAAGGAAGAAGGCTCTGGCACTTCGTCGTGCAGCACTGGTAACACTAAGAGAAAGCACGTAACGTTAGGCTCCTTACGGTCAAGCGATTAAAAGGAAAGCCCTTTTATGTGCAGGCTAAGGGCCAATGTCGCTTGACTTGGCAATCCTATGCAGGATTGCCACCTGCTGGAAGGAGCTGCCCGATAGGGCTGAGGATAGGCCTTTGCGGAGCAAAGGCGCCGCCGTAAGGCGGATTTTCACGAAAGGGTCATTAGGCCCCTGCGGGGCCTCGGCTTTTCTTCGAAAAGCCTGCTATCCTCCGTCGCCTGCGGCGACACCAACGGCCGGGCTTTAAGGTGTTCGCTTTGTGTGCAGGCTATGCTCACATATTAGCCCGGCTCAGAAGTCCTATGCAGGACTTCTGCCTTCCAGAGGAAGGAGGCTCTGGCTCTTCGTCATGCAGCATTGGTGACACTAATGGCAAGCACGAAACGCTGACTTCATAATCATTGCCCAAAGGGCAATCCACAACCCTCGGGCCCAGAGGGCCCGTCAAACCTAAGAACCCTTGCGCCCGCAGGGCGCATCCATCTTTAGAACCTTTCCGCGCCCAAAGGGCGCACAACCCTCTGAACCCGGGCCCGCAGAGCGGCCCCTATTATAAAAAGGAAACAAACCATGGGATATAAAGAAACTTATGAAGACTGGCTCTCCTGGGCCGATGACAGTACGAAGAAGGAGCTTTCCTCCCTTCATGATGAAAAGGAGATAGAAGACCGGTTCTACAGGGACCTGGAGTTTGGTACCGCCGGGCTCCGGGGGATTATGGGGGCCGGTTCGAACCGCATGAACCGCTACACCGTAGCCCGGGCGTCGAAGGGGTTTGCAGACTATCTTCTCTTCTCTTTCCCCGGGGAAATAGAGCGGGGCGTGGTGATTGCCTATGATTCCCGCCATCATTCCCGGGATTTTGCAAAAGAGGCGGCGTCTGTGCTTACGGCTGCCGGCATTCCGGTGAAGATTTTCAGGGAGCTGGAGCCCATTCCGGTGCTTTCCTTTTCCGTGCGTCATTTCCATGCCCTGGGAGGCATTGTTATCACCGCCAGCCACAATCCGAAGGAGTACAACGGCTACAAGGTGTACGGCGAGGACGGCGGCCAGCTGGTGCCGAAGAAGGCGGATGTGCTCACCGGCTATGTGGAGGCAGTGAAGGATCTGGCTTCCATTGACGATAAAGCGGATGAGAAGCTCATGACCTGGCTGGACCAGGATGTGGCGGATCTTTTCATTGATACCATTTTCCAAGAGTCCCGGTATCAGGGAAATCCGCCGCCTCTGAAGGTGGTGTACACACCCCTCCACGGCAGCGGCAATGTGCCGGTGCGGAAAATTCTGGAAAAGGCCGGTTTCCACGATGTGCATGTGGTGAAGGAGCAGGAAAGGGCTGACGGCGATTTCCCCACCGTAGTTTCGCCTAACCCGGAAAATGAGGATGCCCTGTCCCTTGGCATGAAGCTGGGAAGGGAAATCGGGGCGGACCTGGTCATGGGCACGGACCCGGACAGTGACCGCATCGGGGCGGCTGTAAGAAATGGCATGGACTTCACTTTGATTTCCGGAAACCAGATGGGGGCGCTTCTTCTCTATTTCCTCCTTTCCACAGGAAAAGACAGGCTTACTCCCGCTTCTTCCATGGTGAAAACCGTAGTCACCGGCGAGCTGGGGGCGGATGTGGCGAAAAGCTTCCATGTGCAGGTGGTGGAAACCCTGACGGGCTTCAAGTACATCGGCGAGAAGATGACGGAGTGGGAAAGGGACCCCTCCCATGATTTCGTCTTCGGCTACGAGGAAAGCTACGGCTACCTCTCCGGCACCCACGCCAGGGACAAGGACGCCGTGGTGACGGCCATGCTCATTGCGGAAATGGCGGCCCATTTCAAGAAGGAAGGAAAGACCCTGACCGACGTGCTGGAAGACCTCTACCGGCGCTTTGGCTATTATTACGACAAGAGCGTTTCCTACACCCTGAAGGGGATGGAAGGGGCAGCGCGCATTGCCGCCATTATGGACGAAGCCCGGTCCATGGATATGAAATCCCTCATTCCGGAGGTGGTGGAAACCCTGGATTTCAAAAAAGGTATCGGAGACCTTCCCCGGGAGAATGTGCTGAAGTACCGCCTTTCCGGAGGCGGCTGGATGGCCATCCGTCCCAGCGGCACGGAGCCGAAGATTAAATTCTATTTCTCCCTTCGCGGGAAGGATGAAATGGAAGCCCTTCGCCTCTTTGACCGGTACAGGAGCCTTCTGGAAAAGCATTTTGCTCTTTCTGTATAAATATACTGCATACTCCCATGACAGGGAGGAAATGAAATCGGTTTTCTCTGTTTCAAAGTACAGAGGAAACCGATTTCCTGTATTCTTTCTCTTTGGAGAGGAAATGTATTTTTTATGCATTTTATGCAGAAAATATTTGACTTGACTGTATATTTATGCTAAAATCTTCACAAATAGAAGGGCGTGAGTGAAATGGAAAACAAAAAAGAAATCATTTATGAAATAAAGCACCTCCGGAAATCATTCGGAAAGGTGGAAGTGCTGAAGGATATCAGCATGAAAATTGAAAACGGGGAAGTGTGCACCATCATCGGGCCGTCGGGCTCCGGGAAAAGTACCTTCCTCCGCTGCCTGAACCTCCTGGAGAAACCTACCGGCGGGGAGCTCTGGTTTGAGGGGAAAAGGGTGAACGAAAAGACGGATGTGAAAATGCTCCGCCGGGACGTGGGCATGGTGTTCCAGTCCTTCAATCTGTTCCCCATGTTTACAGCGGTGGAAAATGTCATGTATGCGCCGGTGCATATTAAAAAGCTGCCGAAAGCCCAGGCAAAGGAAGAAGCTATGGAGCTTCTGGCCCGGGTGGGACTGGCGGAAAGGGCGGACTACTATCCCGGCGAACTTTCCGGCGGCCAGCAGCAGCGCGTGGCCATCGCAAGGGCACTGGCCATGAAGCCGAAAATGCTCCTCTTCGATGAACCGACCTCCGCTCTGGACCCGGAGCTGGTAGGGGACGTGCTCACCGTTATGAAAGAAGTAGCCCTGGCCGGTATGACCATGGCGGTGGTTACCCATGAAATGCAGTTTGCCAGAAGCGTTTCCAGTCATGTGGTGTTCATGGATAAAGGATATATTGTGGAAGAAGGAAATCCGGAAGATATCTTTACCCATCCGAAAGAAGAAAGAACACAGACATTCCTGAAGCGCCTGCTTCATGCTGATATTTAAGGAGATGACACTGCTATGGAAATGGTCATAGACACTGCGGTCAAGTATAATGACATATTTATGTCAGGCGTAAAAATCACAATTATTATATCCCTCCTGTCCTGCTTCTTCGGACTTCTTCTGGGCATCGTCCTTGCCTTCATGAAGATTTCCGGCATCAAGATCCTGCAGGCCATTGCTGCGGTATACGTGGAAATCATCCGCGGCACCCCTGTGCTGGTGCAGATTTCCCTGGTATTCTTCGGACTGCCCTTCCTGGGCATCCATTTCCCCAGCTTCCAGATCCTGGGCGTGGACTTTGAAAGACTCTCCGCCGGCGTGCTGGCCCTCATCATTAATTCCGGCGCCTACGAATGTGAAATCGTCCGCTCCGGTATCCAGTCCATTCCGAAAGGCCAGCTGGAAGGGGCCATGTCCCTGGGCTTCTCCAAGTGGGAATCCATGATCCGCATCATCATCCCCCAGGCCATCAGGAACATCCTTCCTGTCATCGGCAACGAATTCGTAACCCTCATCAAGGAATCCTCCCAGGTCTCCGTCATCGGCATGGCAGACCTCATGTACACCGCCACCACCATCCAGGGCATCAGCTTCCAGCCCTTCCCGCCCCTGGTCATCGTGGCACTCTACTACTTCATCATGACCTTCTTCGTCTCCATGTGCCTCAGAGTCCTCGAAAGACACCTGAAAGTGAAAAGCGTGAGATAAGAAAATCAAAGCACCGGCAAATACGGTGCTTTTTCATTTTCCTCTCATGAAATGGTATAATGAAGAAAAGGGTCTGAAAGGCCCGGGTTCAAAAGGAAAGGAAAAAGTTCTAAAGATTGACGGGGCTGGCGCCCACATCATCATTTCGACCGCAGCGGAGCGAAGTGGAGAAATCTCATGTGTAGTGGGCTGGTGGGCTAGTGTGATAGTAAAACCATACAACCGCGCCTCCGGCGCGTGGGAAAATCGCCGCCCCCCTTTGGTGGCTGCGCCACCACCTTTCCCCAAAGGGAAGCATGTCACTGGATTTTCGGGTCGCTTTGCTCCCCTACAAATCCAGTTCCTTTGCCACCCCTGTTCAGGGGACACTATGGACGCTCAGCATTGTGACACATGACTCTGAGGGAAAGCGTAGAGCGGTTTATTCTGTCCCCCGGATGGGGGAAAGTCCGGCGAAGCCGGATAAGGGGGAGCCACCGAAGGTGGCTAATTCACCGTAATGCATAGCGTGAATTAAGCAGCAGGAAGGCATTCCCGTAACGTAAGGCTCCTTTCTCAGAAAGGAGCTGGGCGGAGCCCTGAGGATAGGTCTAGGGAAGCACTGATTCAATCACTGAAGACGCAAAAGCAAGCCCGTAACGCTGACTTTATATTGCGCCCATAGGGCGCCTCCACAACCCTCGCCCGCAAAGCGGGCGTCAAACCTAAGAACCCTTGGGCCACAGGCCCATCAATCTTAAGAACCTTTCTACACAACCCTTCTACACAACCTGCGGCGTCAGCCGCGCCCCTTTTTACTTGCGGCGTCAGCCGCCACCACAACCCTCAGCGGCGAAGCCGCTGTCAAACCTAAGAACCTTAAGAACCCTCGGGCCCGCAGGGCCCGTCAACCCTCACGCCTGCAGGGCGTGTCCAATAGAAAGGAGCTATCCATGGCAGAATACCATTTTGATGATTTAGCAAAGAAAGCAGGCATAGAAAACAGTGCCCCCTCCGCTGGGGTAAGCCCGGAAGAAGCAGAGAAGGAAATGGAATGTATGAAATTCCGCTTTTCCGTCACTGACGGGTACCTGGTGGAGAAGGGCGGGCAGTTTGATTATGTGTTTGATTTCTCCAAGAGAACCTTTGAAAGGAGCGACTGGAGGAGCGGTCTACCGGTGGTGACAAAGGGAAAGATTTCCAGAGAGGCAGCGGATGATTTCATGAAATCCATTTCCTTTATTCTCACCCTGTCCCAGACCCACTTTGTAACGAATACGAAGTCCATGGAAGTGAATACCAATGCCTGGGAACGGGAAAAGTACGGCCCCATCAAGCGGTATACCCGCTGCGAAGTGCGCATGGGGGAGCGATTCTTCCGCTGGGTGGCGGAAAAGGACACAGACAGCCCTTTTAAAGAACTCTACGCTGCCCTGTCTGCTCTTAGAAAATCGGTAGACTGATATTGGAAAGGAGGGGCATTATGGATGCATTTATAGAATTCTGCCAGTCCTGGACCATGGGAGGCATTGCCACCAGACTGTTTCTTGCTACCCTGGCAGGGGTGATTATCGGCATGGACAGGGAATATAAAAACAAAGGCGCCGGCATCAAAACCCATGCCCTGGTGTGCATCGGCGCCGCCCTTTCCATGATTGTGAATGAATTCATCCTCCGCACATTCCCCGCCTCCAATACGGATCTTGCCCGCATGGGCGCCCAGGTCATCAGCGGCGTAGGCTTTCTGGGCGTAGGCACCATCATCGTTACCGGGCGAAACGAAGTGAAAGGCCTCACCACCGCAGCGGGCCTCTGGGCCTGCGCCGGCATCGGCCTTGCCGCCGGCATCGGCTTCATCAAAGGCACCCTTTTGGCCCTCCTCTTCGTCATCATCGTCCTTCGGGTACTGGAACCCATGGACAAAAAACTCCGCGCCCGCTCCAAAGACATGGACATTTACGTTGAATTCCAAAGCTTCTCCTCCATCCGGCATGTACTGGAAACCCTGAGACAGCGCCACATCCGCGTCTCCGGCCTTAACATCTACAGGGGCCGGGAAATCCTCGCCCCTGCCGCTACCCTCTCTGTCAAAATGCCAAGACACGGGAACCATGAAATCTTCCTCCAGGAAATCGGGAAAATAGAAGGGATTCTTCATGTGGAGGAAATTTGAGAGGACACGCCCTGCGGGCGTGAGGGTTGACGGGGCTTTTACTCCGAAGGTTCTTAAGTTTGACGGCACCTGCGGTGCCGAGGGTTGTGGTGGCGCTCATGGACACGCCCTTGCGGGCGTGAGGGTTGACGGCCCTCCGGACCGAAGTTTGACGGGGGCTTACGCCCCGAGGGTTCTGAAGTTTGACGGCACCTGTCGGTGCCGAGGGTTGTGGATTGCCCTTCGGGCAATAAATAGAAATGCCGCTTGGCGGCGGCACCCCCTTTGGTGGCTGGCGCCACCACCTTTCCCCCGCTAAAGCGGGGCACTATGGGTGCTCAGTAGTGAGCCACTTGACTCTATAGGAAAGTGTAGAGAGTCCTATTCTCCCCCCTGAATAGGGGGGAGTCCGGCGCAGCCGGATAGGGGGTGGCCACCGGAGGTGGCCAATTCACCACTATGTATAGCATGATTGATGCAGCATAAAGGCATTCCCGTAACGCAGACTTCATAATTATTGCCGCGATAGCGGCAATCCACAACCCTCAGCGGCACAGCCGCTGTCAAACCTAAGAACCCTCCGGCCCAACGGGCCGGTCAAACTTAAGAACCTTCCTACACAACCCTTCTACACAACCCGCCGCCGTAAGGCGGCCATAACCCTCGCCCGCGGAGCGGACGTCAACCTTCCCTTCCCTTCTGAACACTTACTTGAACCCGGGGCCGCATAGCGGCCCCTATCCTATATGTGATATAATTGAAAAGGATTTTTTATATCAGATAGATAATTGATTAAGGAAGTGTGTCTATGAAAATTACCACCGAAGAAGCAAAGAAGATCGCCCTTCTTTCCCGACTGGAATTTTCTCCGGAGGATCTGGAGAAGATGCGTGATTCCATGAACAGCATTCTTACCTATATGGAAGAATTGAACCAGTATGATACCACCGATGTGGCTCCTACCGTTCATGCGGTGGAACAGTACAATGTGATGAGGGAAGACAAGCCCCATACATCTTTTACCAATGAGGAAGCGCTGATGAATGCGCCGGACGCTGAGGACGGCTATTTCAAGGTGCCCAAGATTATTTAAGGAGGAAATAGAGTGGGTTATACGATTCATGAACTCCATGAACAGCTGGTGAAGAAAGAAATCTCCGCTGTGGAACTGACAAAGAAAATCATGGCTCACCGTGACGCTGTGGAAGGGGACATCCATGCCTACCTGTCCACCAGTGACAAGACGGCACTGGAAACGGCTGCCCGGGTGGACGAGAAAATTGCAGGGGGAGAGGAAATTTCCGACCTTGCCGGCATTCCCGGAGCCATTAAGGATAATATGTGCATTAAAGGGGAAACCTGCACCGCTGCGTCCAAAATGCTGGAACACTGGGTATCTCCCTATGATGCTACGGTCATTGAAAAGCTGAAGGCAGCCGATTTCATTTCCCTGGGCAAGACAAACATGGACGAATTCGCCATGGGTTCTTCCACCGAAAGATCCGCCTTCGGTCCTACCCATAATCCCTGGAACACGGACTATGTACCCGGCGGTTCCTCCGGCGGTTCTGCAGCTGCCGTGGCTGCCACCGAAGCCATCTGGTCCCTGGGTTCCGACACCGGCGGATCCATCCGCCAGCCTGCCTCTTTTAACGGCATTGTAGGCCTGAAGCCTACCTACGGCCTTGTTTCCCGCTACGGCCTTCTGGCCTTCGCATCCTCTCTTGACCAGATCGGACCTTTGACGAAGGATGTCACCGATGCGGCCATCGTACTGAATGCCATTGCCGGCCACGATGAAAGGGACTCCACCTCCATTCCCCAGGAAAAGAAGGATTACAAAAAGGCCCTCGTCCGGGATGTGAAGGGATTCCGTATCGGCGTACCGAAGGAATTCTTCGGCAAAGGCATTAAGCCGGAAACGAAGGAAGCCATCGACAAAGCCCTTGCTTTCTATGAAAAGGAAGGCGCTGAAATCGTGGACGTTTCCATTCCCCATATCAACAGCGGCGTATCGGTATACTACATCATCGCCCCGGCAGAAGCCAGCTCCAACCTGGCCCGCTATGACGGCGTCAGCTACGGTTTCCGCGCAGAAGGCAAAGATATTATCGATATGTATATCAAAACCAGAAGCCAGGGCTTCGGCGAAGAAGTGAAGCGCCGCATTATGCTGGGCAACTACGTACTCTCCGCCGGCTACTACGATGCCTACTACCTGAAGGCACTGAAGGTCCGCACCCTGCTGAAACAGGAATTTGATGAAGCCTTCAAGAAATGCGACGTCATCGCCGCTCCTTCCGCCTCCGGCACCTCCTTCAAGTTCGGCGCTTTCTCTGACCCCCTGTCCCTGTACATGGAAGATATCTGCACCGTTCCGGTGAACCTCATCGGCGCACCGTCCATCAGCATCCCCGTGGGCTTCAAGGACGACATGCCTCTGGGCATGCAGCTCATCGGAAAGACCCTGGGAGAAGAAACCATTCTCCAGGCAGCCTACACCTTTGAACAGGCTCATCCGGAATTCACAAGAACCGCACCGAAAGGAGAAATCAAGGAATGAAGTACGAAGCAGTTATCGGTCTGGAAGTGCATACAGAACTCCAGACAACCACTAAAATTTTCTGCAGCTGCAAGACATCCTTCGGTGCAGACCCCAATACCAACGTCTGCCCTGTATGCCTGGGGCTGCCCGGCGTCCTTCCCGTATTGAATAAAAAAGTACTGGAATACGCTGTCAGAGCCGGCCTGGCGCTAAACTGTGAAATTTCCAGGTTCAGCAAATTCGACCGCAAAAACTACTACTATCCGGACCTTCCCAAGAACTTCCAGACCTCCCAGTTTGACCTGCCTATCTGCGAACACGGCTACCTGGACGTGGAAGTGGAAGGGGAAAAGAGACGGATCCGCATTACCCGGGCTCACATGGAAGAAGACGCAGGAAAACTGGTGCATCACGGCACATCCATCACCGATTCCGACTACTCTCTGGTAGACTATAACCGCACCGGCACCCCTCTTCTTGAAATCGTTTCCGAACCGGACATGCGCTCCGCCAAAGAGGCGGTGGCCTACATGGAAAAAATGAGAGCCATCCTCCAGTACATCGGCGTTTCCGACTGCCGCATGGAAGAAGGGAGCCTGCGTTGCGACGCCAACGTCTCAGTCCGTCCCGTAGGACAGAAGGAACTGGGCACCAAGACAGAAATCAAGAATATCAACTCCTTCAAAGGCGTGGAAAGAGCCATTGAATACGAAGCCATGCGCCAGGCAGAACTTCTGGAAGACGGCGGCAAAGTAGTGCAGGAAACCCGCACCTGGGACGAAAAAGAAGGGGTTACCAAGAGCATGCGTACCAAGGAAGAAGCCAACGACTACCGCTACTTCCCGGAACCGGACCTGGTACCTTTCACCGTAAGCGATGAATACATCGAAAACATCAGGAAATCCCTGCCGGAACTGCCGGATGCCAGAAAAGAAAGATACATGAAAGAATTCGGCCTTTCCTCCGAAGATGCCGTCTTCATGACCAACGACAAAGACACCGCCGACTACTTCGAAGCCGCTGTGGCCGCCGGCGCCGACCCCAAAGCCGCCGTCAACTGGCTCATGGGCGAATTCGCCAGCCAGCTCTCCACCGAAGGCATTGAAATCGCAAAGGCTCCGGTCACTGCCGAAAACCTGGCAGGCCTCCTGAAACTGATTTCCAAAGGCACCATCTCCGGCAAGATTGCTAAGAAAGTCTTCGCCACCATGTGGAAAGAAGGAGGCAAAGCCGAAGACATCGTCAAAGCCCAGGGCCTCGTCCAGATTTCCGACACCGCAGAACTCCAGAAGCTGGTAGACGAAGTGGTAGGAAACAACCCCAAAGCCGTAGAAGACTTCAAGGCCGGCAAAAAGAAAGCTGTAGGCGCCCTGGTAGGCCAGATTATGAAAGCCACCAAAGGCAAAGCCAACCCCAGAGTAATCAACGAACTGTTAAATAAGAAACTGCAATCCTTATGAACGACAACGACAAAACAAAGGAAGAAACCGGCGTCCACGAAGAGCCGAGAGTCATGAGCAAAGACGACGTCCATGACTACCAGGGCCTGACCCTGAACGAAGAGGGGAAAGAAGAGAAAAAAGAAGACGATGAAGGATACACCATCCACATCCGAAGCTTCAGCCTCAAGAAAATTCCCCTCTGGAAAAAAATCCTCTTCGGGGCAGGCCTTGCCGCCTGTGCCGTCGTATTTCTACTCCTTGCCGTAGCAGCGGCTTACTTCATGGTAGTAGGAGGCGCCATAGTCCTCGTGGCCGGCGCCATCATCTACCTGCTGAAGAAATATATACTGTGAAAAAAAGCCTCCCGAAAGGGAGGTTTTTTGGTGCAGAATGGGGCTGTCGGCTGTCGGCTATCGGCTATCAGCGGCAGGTGGTGGGCGCCCTTAAAAATAAAGGGCGCCATTATGATAAAACCATACAACCGCGCCTTTGGCGTGTTAGAGCCCGGCAATTTTGACCATTTTTAGCTCAGCTTTTTTAGCCAATTT
>NZ_CALGPS010000029.1 GCF_937959425.1 uncultured Dialister sp. | reverse complement strand
GAACCGCGTCACTACATCCCTTGCCCACCCCTGTTTCAGGGGTGGGTGGCGAGCGTAGCGAGCCGGAAGGGGTCAGCTGCCTGCGGCAGCTGATATCAAAAAGGGGCTGTGAAAAAATGATTTACATTTTTTCACAGCCCCAATCCACAACCCTCTGAACCCTCTGAACCCTCTGAACCCTCTGAACCCTCTGAACCCTCTGAACCCTTTGAACCCTTTGAACCCCCCGCACCCTCTGAACCCTCTGAACCTTGGCCGCGCAGCGGCCTGACCGCGGTTTTATAAGAACCTTTCGGGCTCTGAACCTCCTGTTTCATACCCTCCTGCCATGGTATAATAAGGAAAAAGGCAAAGGAGGCGGAGCTATGTTTATATCCCATATGCTGGTGGAGAATTACCGCACGTTTCGTCATGTGGAGCTTCACTTTGACAGCCGGGTGAATTATATCGTAGGGGATAATAATATCGGGAAAAGTAATTTTCTTACCCTGCTGAAAACTCTTACCCATGGATACGGCTTCAGGGAGAATGATTTCCTGGATACGGATCAGCCTATCCGGATACGGCTTACCCTGTCCTCCGAGGATGACGGGCTGAAGGATACGGCCCATCTGGAGCTTCGCCAGTGTGTGCGGGAGGTGGTGCCCCGTCTTTATAATCTGGACAATGGGGAGGAGCTGCCTCTGGAGTATACGCGATGCCTCTTTTATATCGACTTTGCGCTGGACGAGGTGCCCAGGAAAATGATTTCCGAAGGGGACATTGCCAGAACCGTTTCTATTTTTGAGGAGTATCTGTCCGGCGGGCCGGAGGTTATCGAAGAGGTGGAGTCTCTTTTGAACAGCCGGGGATTTCATCTATCCCTGCCCAGAGAGGACGCCCGCAAGGCTACGCTTGTTCTTTTCAATGAAATTTTCCGCTCCATTGCCATCGGCACGTCCTATGACTCCACCATGAAGCTGATGATTGCAGTGGGCACTTCCCTTCTTATCAAAATGATGAAGAAGAAGGAAAGCAAGGCCATTTCCTTTGAAAATATGATTATCACCGACAGCAGGGGACGCCGGTTTCTGCCGGTGACGGTGAGCATCGATGAACCGGAACTTCACCTTCATCCCTATCTGCAGCGGGCCATGCTGGCGTTCTGCCGCTCCATCCTGAGCAATGAGGAGCCCTTTTTCCTGAAAATGGTGCAGACCATTCTGGGGGTGGACGGACTGAACGGACAGCTCTTCGTAGTTACCCATTCCACCGATTCCCTGGTGAACGACTACCGGCAGATTATCCGCATTTACTGGGATGATAAGAAAAAGGTGCAGGCGGCCTGCGGTTCTTCCTTCCATTTTGACCGGGAAATCGAAAAGCACCTGATCATGCATTTTCCGGAAGTGAAGGAAGCGCTCTACTCCAAGTGCACCATCCTGGTGGAAGGGGAGACGGAGTACGGTTCCTTTGGCTACTTTGCCAAGACACTGGGAGTGAATTTTGACTATCACGGCATCTGCCTCATCAATGCCCGGGGCGAAAGTTCCATTTCAAAGATTGCCCAGCTGGTGCGCCGCTTCCACATTCCCGCAGTGTGCCTCTATGACCGGGACGTCATGGGTACCACCAGGCAGTCGCCCTATGTATTCTTCACCGATTTCATCTGCTATGAAATGGACGTGGTGAAGTCCTGTCTGGCCCACCGGGGCAGGAAGGCGCTGGATCAGGTCATCGGTGACATGGAGGACGCCGGGGATGCGGTGAACACGTCACTTATTAAAAAAGCAGGCGCCAAACTGGGCCTGCCTAAGGGCTACTATCCTCCGGTGAAGCTGAAAAATATCAATCCAAGAAATCGGGAAGCCCTGGAATTTTACTATTTCGCCTGGCTTTATGGAAATAAGGGTGTCATTATAGGACGATCCCTGGGAAGAAGCCTTACCAAAGAACTGATACCGCCGGCCTTTGCCAGAGTCATAGAGGCCGCCGTGCGGTACGGGGATGGTGAGGAGTAAAACCGGGTAGCTGCGTTTATATTCTTTTTTGGGAATCCCTTTCATAAAGGAGCTGATTGACATGAGAAAACAAAAAGGGCAGGATATCATCGAATACGCACTGATGCTGGCTGTTGTTGTGGGCATCGGCTTCGGCCTCTATGCCCACGTGGGCATAGGAGATCATATCTCTGCTGTTTTTAACAATGCCGGTAATCTCCTGGAAGAAGTGGGAAAGGAAAAACTTCCGGTGGCAGCGACTGCGGATGATATTATCAAGCGGCTGTTTGATGAGCGGTACGGCGGCTCGTCGGATATTCTGGAGAAACCGGCTGGGGGAGCGGTAAAAGATATTGCTTTCGACAGTAAAGAAGGACAGGAGCTGGCCAGGAAGCTCAATATACAGACCAAAGAAGGGGACGGCTGGTATGTGAGGATATTCTCTCCCGGCACAACAGTAGTTACCTATTATTCGGCCAGTGATAATGGCGGCGTGACCTTCAGCCAGTTAAAGAATGCCAAACCCGGCGATAAAGAATATCTGACGAAAATAAATATTCATGAGGGAATCCACAACGGGTCGGGAAAAGAAACTTATAATACTGCTAATACAGGTAGACAGTATGATGTCGGCCATGTAGTGAGAGATTCCAATGGTCAGTTTGTGAGCATTTATCCTGGATCCAAATGAGAACTATATGGATATGTAGTAAGGTGGGGACGCTGTCCATGACACGCCTGCAGCATGGAAGGAAATAAGGAGAGCAGGTATCAGAATGTTACAGGAAAATGTATTTCTGAAGAGTTCTTCGGCAAGATGCAAAGCAGCAAAAAAGAGGTTGTGAAGAAATGATTGAACATTTTTTCACAGCCCCGGCCGCCTGCGGCGGCCTCCCCCCCTTCCACCACTGACGTGGTC
>NZ_CALGPS010000028.1 GCF_937959425.1 uncultured Dialister sp. | reverse complement strand
AAGGCGAAGGCGCCAAGCCGAATAGGAAACTATTCGCAAAAGTTTCCTGTCGAGACGAAACACAAAGGTGCCAAGCCGAACAGGAAACTATTCGCAAAAGTTTCCCGTCGAGACGAAACGCAAGGGCGTCAAGCCGAACAGGAAACTATTCGCAAAAGTTTCCCGTTGAGATGAAACACAAAGGTGCCAAGCCGAATAGGAAACTATTTGCGAAAAGTTTCCTGTCGAGATGAAACACAAAGGTATCAGGTAGAAACAGAATATCAGGTAGAAACAGAAAGGAGTCATGTCATGGAATTTGATCATGTGCTTGATGTGAGGAGTTCGGTGCGCCGGTATACGGATGAGCCGGTGTCCGAAGAGGATATTGAGAAGATTGTAACGGCAGGGGAGAAGGTGCCGGTGGGCCATTTTGATTTCAAAAATTATGCCATTGCCGCCATTACGGATAAGAAGGTGCTGGATCTTCTCACCGAAGAAAACCAGGCCCTGTCGGGCAGGGGAAATCCTATTTATGGAGCGCCGCTGCTGCTTCTCATTATGAATACTCCCGAGGCCAGGGAGGATTCCATTAAGCTCAATGCAGGCATTATGGCGGAGAACATGCATCTGAAGGCGGTGGACCTGGGCCTTGGCTCCATCTGCATTTACAGTTTTATCCGTACCCTGAACAAGGCGGAAGGGTACGGGAAGTATTTCCAGGCCCTCCATCTTCCGGAAGGCCTGAAGCCTGCCATGGCGGTGGCAGTGGGACATACGCCCCTGCCCCAGCGGGTAAGGCGGTTTACGCCCCGGATTCCTGTATTCCGCATTGGTGAAAAATAGGAGGTACATGATGGAATTTGATGAAGTACTGTCTTTGAGAAAGTCTGTCCGTTCTTATACCGATGAGCCGGTTTCTGAAGAGGAAATCAAAGCCCTTGTCCATGCAGCGGAAGAGTCATCGGTGGGGCATCATAATGACAAAGGCTATGCCCTGGTGGTAGTAAGGGATAAGGAAGTGCTCCGGCGTATCAGCACGGAGGGCGGAGAGAAGGCGGGAAAGCCCCATATGATTTATGAAGCCCCGCTTCTCATCCTCATCTGCCGCACGAAGGATGTGATGGAGAATCTGGAGGGCTTTGATGCAGGCATTATTGCCGAGCATATTCATCTGAAGGCGGCGGATCTGGGCCTTTCTTCCATCATCCTTTTCGGCTTCATCCGTCTTCTTGGAAGGGATGCGGATTATCTGAAAATGCTTCACCTGCCGGAAGGGGTTTCTCCTATTCTGGCGGTGGCAGTGGGTCATTCGCCGCTGGACGGGAAGAAGAGGAAGGAAGACCGTCATTTTGAAGTTATAGAAAGGTGAAGAAAAGGCCTCTTCCTGCCATGGGAGGGGCTTTTTTTCCCTTATTATTCCTATTGCTATTCCTTGGGAAATCTCGTATAATCAGAGTAATATTTCTATTTAGGTTTTTCAGGGAGGATGTATTTTTTTCTCATGGCTTTAGAAGTCGGCAATATCGTAGAAGGTACCATTACCGGTATCGCAAAGTTTGGCGCATTCGTGGAACTGCCGGATAATAAGGTAGGTCTGGTTCACATTTCCGAAGTGGCTAACGAATATGTAAGTGATGTGAATGATTATCTTAAGGTAAAAGATAAGGTAAAGGTGAAGGTTATTACCATTGATGAGAGAGGCAAGATTGCCCTGTCCATCAAACAGGCCCAGCCTGCTTCCGGGAAAGAGGAAAAGAAACAGGACCGTTTCCACCATGACCGCCAGGGACGCCGTGATTTCCATGACAGAAACGATTTCCACGGCCGTGAGGGACATCGTCCTTTCGAACGCCGCCAGGAAGAGGGAGAAGGCGAATCCTTCCGCTCTGAAAGACCACAGTATAACCGCTCTTTCTCCGGCGGATTCCGCTCGGCGAAGAAAGAAGTACCCGCTTCTTTTGAGGATAAGCTCAGCCGTTTCCTGAAGGACAGCGACGAAAGACTTCTTGATCTGAAGAGAAATGTGGAGTCCAAGAGAGGCGGACGGGGCGCAAGGCGTTCTGACTGATTTGGATTTGAAGGGGGCAGACAGGGAAGCACTGATTAAATCGCTTACTGCTTTTATTCGTAAAGGCAGAATTTATGAATTAATCAGTGCTTTCCTCATGCTCCCTTATTTTTTTACAGGGGGCATATGATGCGTGCGATTATCGATATCGGGACTAATTCGGTTCGTCTTTTGATTGCAGAAAAAGATGAAAAGGAGGAGTGGAAGATTCTGAAAAAGGATCTCCGCAGCACCCGGCTCGGTGAAGGAATGACGGATAAGGCCTATATCGGCAAGGGTCCGCAGGAAAGGACTCTGAAGGCTATCGAGGAATTTGCTGCTTCTGCCCGTCTTGAAGGGGCGGATGAAATATTTGCCTACGGCACCTCCATCATGCGGGATGCTGCCAACGGACCTGCTTTTTCCGATGAGGTAACCAGTGCCGTGGGCATTCCCGTGAGGATTCTGACAGGCAAGGAAGAGGCCTATTACAGCTATATCGGTGCGGCAGGCACGTCCAGCGTGGTGACGTCGGTGGTGGACATCGGCGGCGGCTCCACGGAAATCTGCATGGGCTTCGGCACCGACATCGGTATGCGTCACAGCTTCCGCCTGGGCTGCGTGCGCTGCTCCAAGCAGTTCGATACCACTACGCCCCGGGGTGTAGCGGAACTGAAAAAGCACTGCTTTGATCTTTTCCGCCATACGGAACTCATGCAGTCCGTAAAGAATGTGAAACGGTGGATCGGCGTAGGCGGCACGGTGACTTCCATGGCAGCCATGCTGCAGGAGCTGGAAGTGTATGATTCTGCCAAAGTGCAGGACTTTGTCATTCACCAGGATGATGTAAACCGCATGCTGAAGAAGCTGTGTGCCATGTCCTATGACGATAAATGCCATTTGACGGGACTCATGCCGGAACGGGCGGATATTATCGTGGCAGGCGTGGCCATTCTGGATGCTCTTATGGAATACTTTGCCCTGCCGGAAATCATTGTGAGCGACAGGGATCTGTCCGAGGGCCTTCTGGATGCGGATGTGCTGAAACCGGCTAAAGAGTCATGAATAAGAAATCATTTCAGGGAAAAGTGCTGACCTTTGCCCGCAGCCATGGCTTGTGGGCCAGAGGAGATTCCGTTCTGGCTGCCGTATCCGGCGGTCCGGACTCTCTGGGACTTCTCCTTTTTCTAAAGGAAATCGAAGAGGCGGAAGGCATTCATGTGAGCTGCTGCTGTGTGAACCATCATCTCCGGGAAGCGGCGGAAGGGGAAACGGAGTACGTAAGGAAAGTATGCCGCCGTTTTCATATCCCCTTTATCCGGAAGGACGTAGATGTTCCGGCGGCGAGAAGGGAAAATCGGGGCTCTGTGGAAACGGTGGCCCGCATTCTTCGTTTCAAGGCGCTTAAAGAAGCAGCAGAAGAAGGAAAGTGCAGCAAAATCGCTCTGGCCCATCATGAAAATGACCAGGCGGAAACCATTCTCTTCCATCTGCTTCGCGGGAGCGGTCCAAAAGGCATGGCGGGCATACAGCCCCGAAGGGACATCTTCATCCGGCCTTTTCTTGCTGTCACAAGAAAGGAAATCGCCGATTTCCTTTCTTCTTTCCCTGTCACTCCCTGCCATGATGAGACCAATGATATTCCCGATGCCACCAGAAATAAAATCAGGCTGGAGCTTATGCCCCGGCTTCTTCCCTTCAATCCGAATCTGGTGTCCACCCTTTCCAGAGAGGCGGCTGTTTTCGGCGATGAAGAAGATTTTATGGAAAAAGAGGTGGAAAAGGAAGCAGTTCATTTCAAAAGGGAAGGCACCCTTCTTATTTTTCCAAGGACGAGATGGAATGATCTCCATCCGGCCATGAAGCGAAGAATCATCCGCCGGGCGGTAATGGAAACGGCGCACCGCAGCCCTGATGCAGAGGGCGTGGAGCGGATGAAGCTCCTGGCGGAGCAGGGAAAAGAGGGGCAGAAGACCTCCTCATCCGGCGCCATGCTGGAAATGGAAGGATCCTGGCTCTGTTTCTTCCCGGGAAATTCCAGAAATGGCTCTATTAATGAAGGAGAGCTGCTCTCCTTTTTTTATAAAAATATAGAAAAAGAAAAGCTTGTAAACAGAGAAACTGGTATAATAAAAGATAACCATGTGGAGAAGCTGACGGCAGGCCCATGGGTGCTGACAGTGGAAAAACTGCTGCATCCGGTGGAAACAGGCCGAAATCAGTATCTTCTGGATGCTGACGGCGTAGGGGCTCTTACCCTGCGGATGGCGGAAAAAGAAGACTTCATGGAGCCTTCGGGCATGACGGGAAAGAAGAGGGTGTTCTCTATTCTCCAGGAAAAGGGAATTCCTGCGCTTCTTCGCCGGTTATGGCCTGTGGCGGCTGATGAAAACCATATTTACTGGACCGCTTTCCTCAGGGGAAGCCGGTTGTGCCGGGTGACGGAGGAGACAAAGTCATTTCTCCTTCTGACACTCACCTTAAAGGATAAGGAGATTGAATCAAAAACATGAAAAACCTGGGAAAAGATATCAAAACCGTACTGATTACCAAAGAACAGATTGAAAAAAGAGTCAAAGAACTGGGCGAAGAAATCACCAGGGACTATGAAGGGAAAGAAGTAGTGCTGGTAGGCATCCTGAAGGGAGCCATGCCCTTCCTCTGCGACCTGATGCGATCCATTGATCTGCCGGTTACCCTGGACACCATGTGCGTATCCAGCTATGGCAACAGCACCGTTTCCTCCGGCCATGTGAATATTAAAAAAGACCTGGACCGGGACATCCGCGGCAAGCATGTGATTGTGGTGGAAGATATCATTGATACAGGCATTACCATGAGCGCCCTGGTGCCCCTTCTGAAACAGAGAGGAGCTGCTTCCGTGGAACTGGCCATCTGCCTCAACAAGAAGGAAAGACGGGAAAAGGAAGTGGACGTAAAATACGTGGGCTTTGATATTCCCGATGAATTTATCGTAGGCTACGGCTGCGACTATGCGGAAAAATACAGAAATCTTCCGGATGTCTGCGTGCTGGACAGCCGGGTGTATACAAAGGCTTAATCATATAG
The DNA here is from genome assembly GCF_937959425.1 of uncultured Dialister sp. Lineage (GTDB taxonomy): Bacteria > Bacillota > Negativicutes > Veillonellales > Dialisteraceae > Dialister. The sequence continues at coordinate 2,601 of NZ_CALGPS010000028.1, read as the reverse complement.
GGGCAGCCTTTGGTACTCTTCTGACCGGATACCGGTTCATGCAGATGACCGGAATTGGCACAGGATTATAAACAATCCTGTTGCTTAAATTTCCTAAAAATGGTAGAATTAATTACTGATTTAAAAGTCTCAATTTACTTGTCACTTGGTCAGCGGGGTGGCCAGGAAAGCACTGATTCATTCACAGGGCTGAATCAGCGCTTCCACAACCGGTCAAATGGGCTTTTATTGCACAGATCATGAGAAGGAGGAATATATTGAATAAATTTATTAAGAATGTGGCACTCTACGTGCTTCTGATTATCATCGCAGTGTCCATATTCAATACATTCGTTCATCCCCAGGAAAAGCATTCGGAAATCACCTACAGCGATTTTATTTCCCAGGTGGAAAAGAAGAATGTTTCGTCCGTTGTGATGACAAATAACGCAGTTACCGGAAAAATGAAAGACGGCACTGAATTTGCCACTTACATTCCGGACAATGACACCCAGCTTCTGAACAAGCTGAATGACGGCAATGTGACCATTACCGCCAAACCGCCGGAACAGCCGGCATGGTGGATGAGCCTTCTGTCCAATCTGCTCCCCATTGTAATCCTCATTGCCGTATGGTTCTGGATGATGAACCAGACCCAGGGCGGCGGCGGACGGGTCATGAGCTTTGGCAAGTCCAGAGCTAAAATGACCGGCGAAGGCCAGGTTCACGTGAACTTCAACGATGTGGCCGGTGAAGATGAAGCCAAGGAAGAGCTGTCCGAAGTGGTGGACTTCCTGAAAAATCCAGGCCGCTATACGGCTATCGGCGCTAAAATCCCGAAGGGCGTCCTTCTGGTCGGACCTCCAGGCACCGGCAAGGCCCTTCTGGCCAAGGCAGTGGCAGGGGAAGCGAAGGTTCCTTTCTTCTCCATCTCCGGCTCCGACTTTGTGGAAATGTTCGTAGGCGTAGGCGCATCCCGCGTGCGCGATCTCTTTGCCCAGGCAAAGAAGAATGCTCCCTGTATTGTGTTTATCGATGAAATCGATGCCGTAGGCCGTCAGCGCGGAAGCGGACTGGGCGGCGGTCATGACGAACGGGAACAGACACTGAACCAGCTCCTGGTTGAAATGGACGGTTTCGGTTCCAATGAAGGCATCATTACCCTGGCAGCAACCAACCGTCCGGATATTCTGGATCCGGCACTGCTCCGCCCCGGCCGTTTTGACCGGCGTGTGGTGGTAGGCCGTCCTGACCTTCGCGGACGTATCGCCATCCTCCGTGTCCATGCAAGAAACAAGCCCCTGGAACCGGATGTGGACCTGCCCACCATTGCCAAGAAAGTGCCGGGCTTTACCGGCGCCGACCTGGCCAACATGCTGAATGAAGCAGCCCTTCTGGCAGCAAGGGACAACAGGAAGACCATTTCCATGTCCGACCTGGAAGAAGCTTCTGAAAAGGTTTCCTATGGCCCTGAAAGAAAGAGCCACAGAGTGAGCGATGAAGAAAGAAAACTCACCGCCTACCATGAATCAGGCCATGCCATCATGGCTACCCTGCTGAAGGATGCAGACCCGGTACATAAGGTCACCATCATCCCCCGCGGACAGGCTGGCGGCTATACCATGATGCTTCCCCATGAAGAACGGTCCTTCATTACCAAATCCCACCTTCTGGCCCAGATCCGTGTGGCTCTTGGCGGCAGGTGCGCTGAAAAGATTATTTTCAACGAAATCTCCAGCGGTGCTTCCGGCGACCTGCAGCAGGTAACCGGCATCCTCCGCAAGATGATTATGGAATGGGGCATGAGCGACCGTCTGGGCCCCATGATTTTCGGTGAACACCAGGAGCAGATCTTCCTGGGCAAACAGCTGGGATCCGAAAGAAACTACGGCGAAACCGTGGCTACCATTATCGACGAAGAAATGCACAAATACCTGGATGAAGCCTATAATGACACCATGCAGACACTGACAGACAATCTGCCTGTGCTCCACGCCATGGCCAAGGCGCTGATGGAAGTAGAAACCATCAACCATACCCAGGTGGAAAACCTCTTCAAATATCACTCCATTTATGCTCCCGGAGAGGAACCGAAGAAGGAAGAAACAGACAGCAGCGACTCCCCGCTGCCGCCCATGCCCTCTGACGACAACCCTCTGCCGCCGGTATTCGGAGAATAAGAGCTATAAAAACTGCGAAAGCTCAGCCTTTCGCAGTTTTTTTCTGCCTGACAGGCACGCTGCGGCATGACACAATGGCTTTTCATAGCGGTAGGAAACTGTTTGCGAATAGTTTCCTATTCGGCATGACACTGCTGCTTTACACAGCAACAGGAAACTGTTTGCGAAAAGTTTCCTATCCGATATGACACGATGGCGGTTCATCTCAACAGGAAACTGTTTGCGAATAGTTTCCTACCCGGCAAGACACAATGGCTTTTCATGGCGGTAGGAAACTGTTTGCGAAGGGTTTCCTGTCCGGCATGACGCAATGGCAGTTCACAGCGACAGGAAACTATTTGCGAAGGGTTTCCTATTCGGTATGACACAATGGCTTTTCATAGCGGTAGGAAACTGTTTGCGAATAGTTTCCTACCCGGAAAGACACAATGGCTTTTCATAG
>NZ_CALGPS010000027.1 GCF_937959425.1 uncultured Dialister sp. | reverse complement strand
CTCGTAACGCTGACTTCATATCATTGCCGCCGTAGGCGGCTATCCACAACCCTCGCCCGCAAAGCGGGCGTCAAACCTAAGAACCCTCCGGCCGACAGGCCGGTCAATCTTAAGAACCTTTCACTCACAACCTTTGGGGCGAAGCCCCGTACCTGCCATAAAAAAAGACCGCAGCGCGGTCTTTTTTTATGGCTTATTTATCGCTGTAAATGGATTCCATAGTCATGGGAAGGTCGTTATTGACTCCTTTGCTCAGTATGAACTGGCCCACATCCAGGACGCCGGTGCGGAAGCCCGATTCGCAGCCTCTGAGGTAAATATCCCAGAGCCGTTTGAATTTTTCATCGTATTTATCAGGCAGGCTGTCTTTGTGTGCATTGAATGCTTCAGCCCAGAGGTGAAGGGTTTTGGCATAGTGGCGGCGCAGGCTTTCGAAGCCTATCATACGCAGGTCGAAGAGGGGAAATAGGGAAACGGTTTCGCGGATGCCCGGAACATAGCCGCCGGGGAAGATGTACTTTGTCATCCAGTTTTTGGTCTGCTTTTCCTGTGGGTCCATGTTGAGGATGGAGTGGAGGAGGAAGAGGCCGCCGGGTTTCAAGAGGCTGGATACTTTATTGAAATAAAGGGGAAGGTATTTCTTTCCTACATGTTCGAACATACCGATGGATACGATCTTATCGAACTGATACTCATCGGAGTCCAGGTCCAGGTAGTTTTCCAGAATCACATCTACTTTTCCGTCCAGCCCTTCTTTATGGATTCTTTCTTTAGCGGTCTTGTACTGCTCTTCGGAAAGGGTGATGCCGTAAGCGTGGACGCCATATTTTTTAGCGGCGTAGATGATGAGTTCACCCCAGCCGCAGCCGATGTCGAGCAGTTTTTCGCCGGGCTTCAGAAAGAGCTTCCGGAGGGAGAGGTCGATTTTATTTATCTGTGCTTCATAAAGACTGTCGCTGTCGTGTTTGAAATAGGCACAGGAGTAGGTTTTGGTAGGATCAAGGAACGTATCGAAGAGTTCGTTGCCCAGGTCGTAGTGGGCGTGAATGTTTGCTTTTTCCTGTTTCTCTTCTTCTTTGATGAGCCGCTGGCGGAGTGAGCCCAGATGATAGGGCATTTCTACCGGGTCTTTTTCAAAGGCAGTGGCAACAATGTCGTCCAGATTTCCCTCGAAATCCACGATGCCGTCCACATAGGCGGAGCCTATGAGCACATCCAGGTCTTCTTTCAAATCAGAAGGAGTGAAGGATGGTTCTTTGTTGAAAATCACTTTAAATCTGGGTGGGGTGGAGCCATAGCTCTTTTCCGTGCCATCCCAAAAACGAACAGTGAAACCACCTTTTTTCCATAACTGTAAAGCCATGTTAAGCGCTTCTTTTTTAAACATAAGGCACCTCCAGATTTAAATTTTATTTCTTATCATTATTATAACACTTTACAGGGGAAATGGTTATACCGTAATTATCGCTGAAAAAGGCTTTCTCTTATCAAGTGGCAGAAGGGTGGCAGGATATAGTATAATTTAAACAGGGAATATTGGATTTCTCAGGAAATTTTTTTGAAGGAGGCGGGATGATGAAAAATTTACTGCAACGGCTGTTTTTCCTACTGCCCGTTCTTCTCTTTATCTGCCCGACGGCTTTTGCCTTTGATGGCAGGGATGCGGCGTTGATGATTAAGAATCCCATCGTTGAAACGGTGCTGGCTGCGGTCATACTGATTTCCATTGCCGCTGAAATCAAGACCGCCGGTTTTTCAGGCGGCGCCCTGGCGGCGGCAATTGCCGGATGTATCCTTATCGGGGCTAACTGGTATGAAGAGGAAAGTTTCTTCTGGGAGTTTATCCTGTACTTTGGCGGGCTGGTGCTGATTTTTACGGATATCCTTCTTTTCATGACGGGAGCAGGCATCCTATGCGGCCTGGTGCTTGTGCTGGGAGGGCTCTTCTTTACTTTCGGCGGCGGCACAGAGGCGCTCTACATCTTGTGCTTTGCCGTCCTTGCAGCAGGGGCGGGTCTTTATTTCATCCTTGGCCATTTGGAAAGCAGCCGTTTATGGAAGAAAATCACTCTCCATACGGAGCTGAAAGGAAACAGGGGCTTTATCTCTTCTTCAAAGAATCTGAAGGGACTGGAAGGCAGGAAAGGCACTGCTGTTTCAGTACTCCGGCCGGCAGGGAAAGTCAAGATTGATGGTCAGCTGTTGGATGCTCTGTCAGAAGGAACCTTCATTGCGGCCGGCAGACCTGTGGTGGTAGTCAAAGCAGAATCAAGCTATGTGGTAGTTAAGGAAATAAAAACTGATTCTTGATATAGTATTTCTTTAGATTCATATTTTTTAACAGGAGGAATGTATGGAACTCATGGTATTTCCCTTTATGGTCCTTATTATTGTGGTGGCAGCCCTTTCGGTATTTCTTCATTTCGTACCTATTGGGCTTTGGATTTCCGCTCTGGCGGCGGGAGTCAATATTTCCCTCTTCAACCTTGTCGGCATGCGTATTCGCCGGGTAGAGCCCCGGATGATTGTACTGCCTCTCATTAAAGGCACCAAGGCGGGCCTTTTGCTGAACGTGAACCAGCTGGAAGCTCATTATCTGGCCGGCGGCAATGTGGATAATGTGGTGGATGCCCTGATTGCGGCTCATCGCGCCCAAATCGATTTATCCTTCGAACAGGCGGCGGCCATTGACCTGGCAGGGCGTAATGTGCTGGAAGCAGTGCAGATGAGTGTCAATCCTAAGGTTATCGAAACGCCTACCATTTCAGCAGTGGCCAAGAACGGTATCGAACTGAAGGTACGGGCCCGGGTTACGGTTCGTGCCAATATTGACCGCCTCGTAGGCGGCGCCGGTGAAGCTACCATTATTGCCAGGGTTGGTGAAGGCATTGTCACCACCGTAGGCTCTGCGTCCAAGCATACGGATGTGCTGGAAAATCCGGATCATATTTCACAGACCGTGCTGGAAAAAGGGCTTGATTCCGGTACCGCTTTTGAAATCCTCTCCATTGATATTGCCGATGTGGATGTGGGCAGAAATATCGGCGCCCAGCTGCAGACGGACCAGGCAGAGGCGGATAAGCAGATTGCCCAGGCCCGGGCGGAGGAAAGAAGGGCTATGGCTGTGGCAAAGGAGCAGGAAATGCGTGCCTATACCCAGGAAATGCAGGCCAAAGTTGTGGAATCGGAAGCAGAAGTGCCCAAAGCCATGGCGGAAGCACTCCGGAGCGGTCATCTGGGAGTCATGGACTACTACAATCTGAAGAATATCCAGGCTGATACGGATATGCGTAAGAGCATTTCCGGCCATGAAGAAGGCAAGTAACCGGAGGGAAACCTATGGAACAGAATCACAATTCCAACTTTGACTATGGAAGAGTCAGGGATAAAATGCTGAAATCCTGGGGGCAGAAATCGACGGAAAAAGAGGCTGCCCATAGCGAGAAACCGACTCCCGAACCGGAATTTCAAAAGAAATCCTTTAAAGAATCTGAGAAATCTGATAAAATAATAAAAAGAAAGGTAATAAGAAGAAAAGTTGTAAGAAGAAAAGAACCTTCCGAACCAGTCATAAAACCTGCTCTGCCCAAGTCAGTAGAAGGACAGACGGAAAAAAGTGGACGAATTCTTCCTGCACACTCTGAAGAGAAGCACGTTCGCAGGATGGATACAGGAACTCCTTTGGAAGAGAGGAATGGAGAAACAGGCTTTTCAATTGATTCCGGTAAAGGAATCAGACAGTGGGCTGTGTATGATGCTGTTTTCGGACCTCCCCGGTGCAAAAGGCCCTGGAGGCCCTTTCGATAGAGGAAAGGCTTGATTCGCTTTGGATACCTATAAAGAAAAAATCTACGGAAAAATATTATGGGAATGCTACCGCTCGAGAATGTATATAATCCTTCTATCCTTATTTTACGTTCTGGTGAGTGCGGGAGCCGTACTCTTTGCTATTTGGCATGATACAAGACATGGCATTATTTTCTACGTTGTGGCAGCACTGGTGGTGGCGTACTCCCTTTGGCGCATTAACCGGGTCCACTATCCGGTGGCCCTGATCTGCGAGAAGAAGCTGCTGGTGGCCATGCCATGGTCCTTTGTTAATTCCGATTACCATATTTCCCTCCGGGCTTTCTATATGCCTGTGGAATACAATGAGGTGGCCGGTGTATCCCACAACTGGAGCCAACTTTACATCGGTGCCAGAATCACCGGCGGTCTGGTGGCTCTTCCTGTACAGCTTTCCTATGTATCCCTGGGAGACAAAGCAGACTTCCAAAACTGGGTGGAACGGAAGCAGGAAGAAATAGTGGAAAATACATAAAAAAAGAGCTGTGAAAAAGCACAGCTCTTTTTTTAGCGGCCGGTGGGGAACCAAAGCGGCTTACATCCTTTACAATCCTTTCTCCATATGATAGGATAGTCCTAGTTTGAACGAATGAGGTGAAAATGCAATGGCTGCTAAAATTACGTATACCATTCAGGAAGAATTAGGAGATTTGTCTGTAGCTGCTAATGGCTGGAAAAAACAGCTGACCTATACCAGCTGGAACAACAGAGACGAGAAGTTTGATCTTCGGTCCTGGAATCCGGACCATACAGCGATGACAAAGGGACTGACTTTGACGAAAGAGGAAATCCTGAAACTGAAGGATATTCTGAACGAAATTGATTTCGACAAGTACTAAGGAAGCACTGATTCAGTCTTTCGGTCCATATAGTATTTGGCTGCAGCTCTATGAAAGGCTCTCCTTACGGAGGGTCTTTTGGTATATATAGAGGATTTTAGGTGTTCCTTTTCATCATAAGTCAGAATTCTAAATTGATGGATAGGGCTGCTTTGAAATTATGCCCTTTGCAGCGGGCTCTATTTTTCTCCTTTTTGAAAGGAAATGAAAGGTTTATGACATTCTTATTTTCCGGTCCCCATGGAGACAGGACAAAGAAGGCTTTTATGGCCGGTCTGGTAGGTCTTCTTGTGAACTTCATGCTTGGCTCTTTCAAAATACTGGCCGGCTGGCAGAGCGGCTTTCTCTCCGTCATGGGTGATGGCTTTAATAATATTACCGATATGGGTTCGGTAACCCTTCTGATGATGACCTTTTACTATGCAGCCAAGCCGTCGGACAAGGAGCATCCCTTCGGTCACGGGAGGCTGGAATATATTAATTCCACTGTCATGGCAGCGGTGATTCTCTATGTGGGCATTACCCTTCTGGTGGAATCGGTGCAGAAAATCATCCATCCAAAGGATACGGAATTTACCCTTTTTGTAGCCATCATTCTGATTATCGGTCTTCTGGCTAAACTGTTTCTGGCATGGTGGTACAAGAGGGCAGGGGAAAAGGTGGGCTCCAAAGCCTTTGAAGCCTACAGCGCCGATTCCCTTTCCGACATGCTTTCCACCAGCGGCGTCCTGGTGGCCACGCTGGCAGAATATTTCTTCGGCCTTCACATCGATGGCATTATGGGGGCGCTCATGTCCCTCTTTATTCTTTGGACCGGCTACGGCATTATGAAAAACGCAGTGAATTCTATTCTTGGCGCTACCCCTGATGCGGAGGTATACAAGAAAATCAGGGAATGCATCCTTTCCTGCCCCGGTGTGTACGGTGTTCATGACCTTATCGTTCATGACTATGGTCCGGAAAATCATTTTGCCACAGCCCATGTGGAACTGGACAGCACTCTGAACCTGGTAGAAAGCCACGAGCTGGCAGAAAACGTGATGACCACCCTCCGGGAAAAGCTGAACGTGCAGGCAACCATTCATGCAGACCCCAAAGCCATTTCCAATCCACGGGAAGCGGAGTATAGGAGGGATCTGGAATCTGCCATCTACAGGACCAGGCTGCCCCTTTCCTATCATGATTTCTTCGTGGAAGAAAAGGAAGGGGAAATCCATCTTTCCTTTGAACTGGCCCTGACGGGTCCCTGCAAATTAAAGGATGAGGAAATTTATAAGGAAATCTGCAGTCACCTGAAGGCTATCAATCCGGAATACACGGCGGAAACCATGGTGGACAGGAACTTCATCAGCGGTAAAGTGTACGGCTCTGATGCGGAAGAAGTCAGGGAAATCGCAGACAGGAAACATCATTGATTAGGAAAGGCGCCTTGCGGGGCGCCTCTTTTTTCTGAGAAAGTACTGCGGGTGCACTGCATGTGTGGAAGAGTCAATTCTTCCCGCTCACCGGGATGGGTTAGTGTAGTAGTGAGCTAGTGTACTAGTGGGCTAGTTAGCTTGTTAGCTAGGGAAGCACTGATTAATTCATAGAGTCTGCCTTTATAAGAATTTTTATGCACTGCTTCGTCATGGGACTCCTTAAATAGCTCGCTATTCGCGTCGTCCCATTCCTTGCATTGCATAAAAATACTAGAATAAAAGCAGACAGTGATTTAATCAGTACTTCCCTGGAAAATTTTCATAATTTCTGTATAAATTGTCTATGCAATTTGGTATAATAATTGATACGGAAAAGTTTTTAACTGTGATAGACTGCTTTGAACCATAAAAATGGGAATTTCATGTAAATCATAAGAGGGAATTTAAGATGCCGGAAAAAATATTAAGAGGAATATTCATATTGCTCTTTACCGTTCTTGGTATCGTTCTTTCCAGACAGGGGGAAACGGTGCTGGCTGCACTGCTTCCGAATTCAGTATTAACGGAGACCATTCTGGGTGTTACGTTTATGTCCCTGGGAGCGATGCTGATAGGCGGGATTTTAGGGGCCATTGTGGGCTGTTTTATTTCTCCTTACCTGAACAGGAGTCTTTTTGCGTTCACTTCAAGGGTGGAGAAGTCTCTGTCTTCCATGTCGGTGCAGGATCTGGTGGCCGGCACCCTGGGGCTCTTTCTGGGGCTTATTATTGCCAACCTGGTAGGGCTTGCTTTTATCAGCGTGCCTTATATCGGGCCCTATGTGTCGGTGGCTTTGAGTATCGTGCTGGGCTACCTGGGCATGCATCTGGCGGTGAGCAAGAAGTCTGAAATGGCGTCCTGGTTCCATTTCCATTCGGAGCCTGACAGAAAGAAGAATAAGGACAAGAGGGAAGGAAAACTGCTGGATACGAATATCATCATCGACGGCAGGGTGGCGGATATTTACCGTACCGGTTTCCTTGAGGGGCCTATCTATGTGCCTGTATTCGTACTGGAGGAGCTGCAGAAGATTGCGGACTCTTCGGATGTGCTGAAAAGAAATCGGGGCCGCAGGGGACTTGATATTCTGAACCATATGAAGAAGAACAGCAAAGATTTCCACATCATTACCGATGATTTCGAAGATATGAACGAAGTGGATTCGAAGCTGGTGAAGCTGGCCCGGGCAAAGGGGTATAAAATTGTCACCAATGATTACAATCTGAACAAGGTGGCAGAGCTCCAGGGGGTGAGCGTTCTCAATATCAACGACCTGGCTATTGCAGTAAAGCCTGCTGTCATTCCCGGCGAACAGCTCTTTGTGCAGCTGGTGAAGCAGGGGAAGGAAGAAGGGCAGGGGGTTGCCTACCTGGAAGACGGTACCATGATTGTGGTGGAAAACGGCAGCCAGTGCATCGGCAGGGAAGTGCCTGTCATTATTACATCCGTCCTGCAGACCTCTGCAGGCAAAATGATTTTTGCAAAGCTGGACTCCAATGATTAATTCACTTATACTGGTGGCTGCAGGAAACGGGAGCCGCATGCAGGCGTCCCTGAATAAGCTGCTCCTGTCCTGTGAGGGCCATCCTCTCATTTATTACACTTTAAGAAATGTATTCCAGAGCCGTCTCCTTTCCGAGCTGGTGATTGTTACCAAGCCGGAGGAGAAACCGGTTTTTGAATCCATTGTCCATTCCATTCCCCATTCCATCCGTGTTATTTTCGCCCCTGGCGGAAGCGACCGGGCAGGATCCGTGCGGAATGGATTTCACATGGTGTCAGAAGAGTCGGACAAGGTGCTTGTCCATGACGGTGCCCGTCCTCTGGTGGACGGAAAGACCATTGACGACGCCTTTACTGCCATCAGCGAGGGCAGCCCGGCGGTGGCGGTGGGGGTGCCCTGTATTGATACCATCAAAAAGGTAGAAGGGGACCGCATCGTGGAAACGCCGGAGCGGAAGAATCTCTTCCGTGCCCAGACCCCCCAGGGGGCATTGACAGGCCTCTTCCACCGGGCGGTGGATTTCCTTTCCCGAGGCGGAAACTTTACAGACGATGCTTCCGTGCTGGAGCAGCTGGGGGTGCCGGTGAAGCTCATTCCCGGAAAGGAAAGATTCTTCAAGGTCACCACACCGGATGACATGGACAGGCTGGAGCAGGCGCTCCGGAAAGACCGCTGTCCCTTCCGTATTGGACAGGGCTATGATGTGCACCGGTTCGATGAAGAAAGGCCTCTGATTCTTGGGGGCGTTCGCATTTCCGAAAAAGGCGGCCTTCTGGGCCACTCCGATGCCGATGTGCTTCTTCATGCCATTATGGACTCTCTTTTGGGAGCCTGCGGCCTGCCGGACATCGGCCACTATTTCCCCGATACGGACGAACGTTTCAGCGGCGCTGACAGCGCCCGCCTTCTTCTGGAAGTGAAGCATATCATAGAAGGGGAAGGGTATGTGGTAGGAAATATTGACAGCACTGTCATCGCTGAAAAGCCAAAACTGGCCCAATATATACCGGCCATGAAAGAAAGAATTGCCGGTATTTTGGATATATTGCCTGGTGATATAGGCATTAAAGCAACAACCAATGAAAAGATGGGAGCCATCGGCCGCCGGGAAGGCATGGCCGCCATGGCATCATCCATCGTATGCAGGAGGAGTTAAGTAATGGAAAAGAAACTGAAAGTTAGATTTGCTCCAAGCCCCACAGGCCCGTTCCATATCGGCGGCGCCCGTTCCGCTTTATTCAACTGGCTGGTAGCCCGTCATGCAAAGGGTACCTTCCTTGTCCGCATTGAAGACACTGACCTTAAACGTTCCTCTAAGGAATCGGAAGAAAACATTAAGGAATCCCTGAAATGGCTGGGCCTTACCTGGGACGAAGGCATCGACGTAGGCGGCGACAACGGCCCCTATCGCCAGACCGAACGCCTTGACATCTACAAGAAAGAAGTGCAGCGCCTTCTGGACGAAGGAAAAGCCTACTACTGCTACTGCACAGAAGAAGAACTGGAAGAAAGCCGAAAGAAACAGGTGGCTGCCGGCCAGACCCCTGTATACGACGACCACTGCCGCCACCTCACGGAAGAACAGATTGCTCAGTACAAAGCGGAAGGCAGAAAGCCGGTTATCCGCCTGAAAGTCAGAAAAGAAGGAGTCTTTGCCTTTGACGATATGGTAAGGGGCCACGTGGAATTCCAGGCCTCCGGCGTAGGCGATTTCATCATCGTGAAATCCGATGGTATTCCGGTATACAACTTTGCTGTAGTTATCGACGATTCCCTTATGGGTGTCACCGACGTTATCCGCGCTGAAGAACACCTGTCCAATACACCCCGCCAGCTGGCTATCTATGAAGCCCTGGGCTATCCGGTACCGGAATTCGGCCATATTTCCCTCATCCTTGGCGCAGACCACAAGAAGATGAGCAAACGCCACGGCGCCACCTCCGTCACCGAATACAAGAACATGGGCTACCTCCCCGATGCCATGGTAAACTACCTGGCACTCCTGGGCTGGGCACCTAAGGGCGAACAGGAAATCTTCACCAGGGAAGAGCTGATTAAGCAGTTCTCCATGAAACGGGTTTCCTCCAACGACGCCGTTTTCGATATCGAAAAACTGAACTGGATCAACTTCCAGTACATGAAGAAACTGTCTCCACAGCAGCTCCTGGACGTGACCCTGCCCTTCATTGAAAAAGCAGGCTACGTAAAGACCCCGCTTTCCGCTGAACAGAAAGACTGGCTCACCAAAGTGGTATGGTACGTAAGAGACCACCTCTACTACGGCGCCCAGGCTCCGGAAAACGTAAAACTTTTCTTCGAAGACCTGCTGGAAGTGACCGACGAAGACGCCCTTGCCATCATGAAACAGGAAACCAGCGGCAAAATCATCACCGCCTTCGCCGACGCCTTGGAAAAACTGGAAACCTTTGACGAAGCCTCCATTAAGAAATGCTTCTCCTCCCTTATGAAGGAAACCGGCATCAAAGGCAAAGCAGCCTTCGAACCCGTCAGAATCGCTTTGACCGGCGTCACCCACGGACCGGGCCTCTACGACATGATTGCCCTCTTCGGAAGAGAAAAGACACTCACCCGCCTGAGAGACAGCCTTAAATACTGCTGAAATCTATAGGAAAAGCTCCGGAATTTCCGGGGCTTTTTTAATTGGAGAGGGAAGGAAAACATTTACCATGGGCTCCTTCTTTTTGAAGGAGCTGGGGGCAGGGGTGAGGATAGGCCTTTCTCCAGCAAAGGCGCCGCCGTAGGCGGCGTTTTACGGAAGAGACAAATTAGGCCCCGATGGGGCCTCGGCCTTTCTGCGAAAGGCCTGCTATCCTCCGTCGCCTGCGGCGACACCTCCTTCCAGAGGAAGGAGGCTTTGGCACTCTGTCCTGCAGCATTGGTTACACAAGAGGCAAGCACGTAACGTAAGGCTCCTTTCTCAGAAAGGAGCTGGGCGGAGCCCTGAGGAACACCGAATACACGACGCGAAGCATTATGTGTTACACAGGCCCCTGTGGGGCCTCGGATTTTCTACGAAAATCCGCTATCATCCGTCGCCTGCGGCGACACCAACGGCCGGGCATTAAGGTGCTCGCTTAGTGTGCAGGCTATACTCGAATATTAGCCCGACTCAGAAGCCCTCTGCAGGGCTTCTGCCTTCCAAAGGAAGGAGGCCCTGGCTCTCCGTCTTGCAGCACTGGTGACACAATGCAAGTCCCGTAACGCTGACTTTATAATCATAGCCGCCGTAGGCGGCTATCCACAACCCTCGGCGCCAAAGGCGCTGTCAAACCTAAGAACCCTCCGGCCAAAGGCCGGTCAATCTTAAGACCCCCCTCTTCACCCCCTCTCTACACAACCCTTCTACACAACCCGCCGCCGTCAGGCGGCCACAACCTGCGGCGGCAGGCTCGCTGCGCTCGCCCCCCCTTTGGTGGCTGACGCCACCACCTTACCCCCGCAAGCGGTGGGACAATAAATTGAGGAGAGAACCCTCTGAACCCGGGCCACCCAGTGGCCCCACAGGCCGGTCAATCATAAGAACCTTTGCCCTTAGAACCCTCTACAATAATATGGTATAATAAGAAAAATAACTCAGAATACGAGGAAAGTGTTGCACTATGAATATAAAAAAGACGAAACTTCTGCTGGCGGCGGGATTGATGGGCACTATGCTTCTTTTTTCCGGCTGCGGCGGCAGTCTGGATGACCAGTTTGTGTTCGGCAAGAACAGGATTCACTGCGACAACCAGACCATTACCATTTCCACGCCCTTCGAGCTTGTTTCCAATGGGAAACAGGTGGACCTGGGGGACCGGGGGGCTTCGGTGGTAAAGGCGGAGGGCCATAACAGTCATCTGCAGATTCTGGTAACCGGGGACAGGGCAACTGCTGATGTGAATGAAAAGGTTCTTGTTTCCGATGCTCAGGAAATACTGAAGAGCAATCTTTCTCTGTCTCATGTGAAATCGGATGTGAAGGATGTATCCATCGGTGATTTGAAGGGGAAGAAACTGACCTTTACCTTTACCGAATCATCCAGGGGAAAGAGTACGGATCTCACGGTGGAGGAATATATATTTACACAGAAGGATACGGTATGGCGGGTCATTTACCAGTACCGCACCGCTGACACCACGGGGAAGGCACTGGCGGAAAGAGTGGCCGGGAAGATTGCCCTGGGAAGTGAGTTCTGATTAGCGGGCTGGTGAGCTGGTCTGGTGTATTAGTGAGCTAGTGAGCTAGTAAAACCATACAACCGCCCTGGCGGGCGGGGGAAGAGAAGCCCCCCTTTGGTGGCTGCGCCACCACCTTTTCCCCGCTAAGTTCGGTCGGGCGGCCCAAAGGAAAGCGCTCTTATGGGCAGGCTAGGCGCCTTACTTCGCCCGACTTGCACATCCTATGCAGGATGTGCACAGTGTCCCTATGGGTGCTCAGCATTGTGCCACATGAGTCTAAAGGAAAGCGTAGAGAGGCATATTCTCCCCCCTGAATAGGGGGGAGTCCGGCGCAGCCGGATAGGGGGTGGCCACGTCAGTGGCCAATTCCCGCCGAGTGGTATTTACCACCGGATGTGTCAAATGTGCCGCATACCGAGATTCTTCACTGCGTTCAGAATGACTGCGTTCGGCAGGAAGGCAAGCACATAACGTAAGGTTCCTTCCACTGGAAGGAGCAGGGCGGAGCCCTGAGGAACACTTGAAGATAGCTCTCCAAGCCACTATGAGCCATCTTAGGCCCCTATGGGGCCTCGGATTTTTGAGGGGAGCACTGACTCAGTCGCAGAATCAGATTTCATAAGCATTTTGGTCCAATACTGCGTCATAAGCCTCCTTAAATAGCTTTGGCTATTCGCGTCGGCTTATTCCTTGTATTTGAACCAAAATGCTAGGGAAGCACTGATTAATTCATAGAGTCTACTTTCATAAGAATTTTTATGCACTGCTTCGTCATGAGGCTCCTTAAATAGCTCGCTATTCGCGTCGCCACATTCCTCGCATTGCATAAAAATTCAAGAATGAAAGCAGACAGTGATTTAATCAGCGCTTCCCTAGAATGAAATCTGATAACGACTGAATCAGCGCGCCCCTTGCGAAAGCCCGCTATTCTCCGTCGCCTCCGGCGACACCAACGGCCAGGCATTAAGGTGTTCGCTTTGTGTGCAGGCTATGCTCACATATTAGCCCGGCTCAGAAGCCCTCTGCAGGGCTTCTGCCTTCCAGAGGAAGGAGGCTAACGCACTACGTCATGCAGCACAGGTGACACAAATGCAAGTCTCGTAACGCTGACTTCATA
The DNA here is from genome assembly GCF_937959425.1 of uncultured Dialister sp. Taxonomy (GTDB): domain Bacteria; phylum Bacillota; class Negativicutes; order Veillonellales; family Dialisteraceae; genus Dialister. The sequence continues at coordinate 227 of NZ_CALGPS010000027.1, read as the reverse complement.
TCATTGCCGCCGTAGGCGGCTATCCACAACCCTCGGGCCCAAAGGGCCCGTCAAACCCAAGAACCCTCCGTCCCGAAGGGACGGTCAATCTTTAGAACCTTTTTCCTCACCACCCTCGGGCCCTGCAGGCCCGTCCCCCCTTTGGTACTACGTACTGCCTTCCCACCCGCAGGCGCAATGCTATTGCGTTAAGGCATCGACCGAAAAAAAGTTGTCATTTTGAATGA